>JBIOUT010000275.1:0-2521 GCA_044867365.1 Candidatus Eiseniibacteriota bacterium
AGGAGGCCGGCGGCGAGGGCATCGCGCTCGATGCGCGAGGCGGGGTCGAGAAGGAGGATGAAGAGGTGATGCGCGGCTCGGCCCCCGGGGACCTCGAGCGGCTGCCAGGAAACGGGTAGCCCTCGCAGCCCTTCGGCATAGGCGAGCGCGAGCCGGCGGCGGGCGGCGTAGAAGATCTCGAGCCGCTTGAGCTGAACGAGACCGATCGCGGCCTGGAGATCGGAGAGGTTGTATTTGTAGCCGGCTTCGATGACCTCATAGTGCGGGCTTCCCTCGCGGGTGTAACGACGCCAGGCATCGTGGGAGAGCCCGTGGAGCGCGAGGAGCCGGGCGCGTTGAGCGAGATCCTCACGCGCGGTGGTGAGCATGCCGCCTTCGCCGGTCGTGATGCTCTTGGTCGGATAGAAGCTGAAAGCACCGAAGAGCCCGTGCGCTCCCGCCCGTTTGCCCGCCATTTCGGTCTCGATGGCATGCGCCGCATCCTCGATGACCGCCAGGTGATGGCGCCCGGCGAGGTCGAGGATCTCCGGCATCGCGCACGGATAGCCTCCGAGATGGACGGGGATGATGGCTCGCGAGCGCGGGGTCAGGCGGGCGCGCACATCGGACGGATCGAGGGTCAGGGTGACCGGATCGATGTCGCAGAGAACCGGACGGGCGCCGAGATGGACGACGACATTGGCGGTGGCGGCGAAGGTGGTGGTGGGAACGAGGACCTCGTCCCCGGGGGCGAGGTCGAGAAGCCGGAGCGCCAGATGCAGCGCGGCGGTGCATGAGCTGACCGCCACCGCATGCGGCACGCCGACGAGACCGGCGAACTCGGACTCGAAGACCTTGGCCCGGGAGCCGGTGGTCAGCCACCCGGAGCGCAAGACCTCGACGACCGCCGCTTCTTCCTCGGGACCGAGGGTTGGCCGGTGAAAGGGCAGGAAGTCGCCCCGGCGATCGGCCGGCACACCGTGACTCGAGGCGGCGCCTGCGGACGATGGGGCGCCTGCGGATGATGTGGCGCCGGCGCCGGGAGAATCGGAGGACGGATTCTTCATCGGGATACGCTTCCATCCTCGCCGCGGAACCGGGCACGCAGCCCGCGGAGTGCCAGATACGGCCTGCGGCCGAGGAGCGACAGAGCGAGGAGCTTGCCCACATCGGGGCGAGGCTTCAAGCGGAACGCGTGCCAGAGCGCCGAGGTGGCCTTGCGCATCTCCAGGCGCTCGAAATAGCCCATTCCCAGCACCTGATAATAGGCATTGAAATAGGCCTCGCGCCGCAATCTCCGTGACTCGATCGAGTGGTCTTTGGGGTCGTGGTTCTTGGCCAGGATCTGAAAGATGTTCCGGCGCCGGAGCTCCACATCCGCGCTCCGGTTCCCCGCGTGCACGCGATACACGGTGAGAGGTCGATCGACGAAATCGACCTCCCAGCGGCGGGCGATCCGGATCCACAGGTCCCAGTTCTCGATCGAGGTGAGGCTCTCGTCGAACCCACCGGCCTCCGCGATTGCCCGCCGGCGGGCGATGACCGAAGAACCGACCATGACATTGCGGACACAGAGCAGCCGATCGATCCTTCCCCGCCCTTCGGGGGCGCAGCGGCTGACCCGGACTTCCCTCCCTTCCCCATCCACGACCGAAGCGGCACTGTAAACCAGGCCCACCGCCGGATTCTGCTCGAGTAGAGGGACCTGGAGCTCGAGTTTGTTCGGTCTCCAGCAGTCGTCGGCATCGAGGAAGGCGACGTACTCGCCGCGAGATTCTCTAACTCCCAAGTTTCGAGCCGCCGCCGGTTTACCTTCATTCATCTTATGCAACACACGAAGGCGGTCACCATAGCCGGCGAGCACCGTGCGGGTCGAGTCGGTGGAGCCGTCGTCGACGACCACCACTTCATAATCGGTGAAGGTCTGGCGGAAGACCGAATTCAGGGTCGCGGGGAGAGTGGCGGCGGCGTTGTACGCCGGAATAACGACACTCACCCGTGGCGGCGACTCACTCATGACTCCTGGGCTCCACCCCTCCGAGATCCCAATCCACTCAAGCATCCGAGGGTGGCGAACGCCGCCGGCGTCACCCGGGCGCCAAGCGAGGCCTCCCCCATTCCCGTGACCCAGAGGGCGATGAGCGAGCCCAGGAGTCCGACGGCGGGAGCGACCTCGTGCGGGCGAGCCAGGGCGCGGAGCCCGGACCAGGCCGAGGCGGCGGCGAGCCCAAGAAAGAAGGCCAGCGCCGGTAGGCCGCTCACCACGGCGAGCCCGAGAGCAATGTTGTAAGGATTCCCGGCGTCCGGATGGCCGAAGAGCGGGCGCGCGGCGAGCGCCGCCATGCCCTCTCCCCAATCGTGGGCGCGCGCAGCCACGAGGACTGCGGGACTCGCGATCGAGCGCAATCGCGCCGCATACTCGGCGAGCGCCCCCGGCAGTGAAGCGCCGAGGAGCGCCCCGGCTCCCCCCACGACCAGGATCCCCACGGCTGTAAATACGAGCCGCCTCGACATGCCCCGATCGATGTTGCCGAGAAGAAGC
>JBIOUT010000276.1:0-2299 GCA_044867365.1 Candidatus Eiseniibacteriota bacterium
CCGCGCTGGGCGTGATACGCCGCCAGATCGAAGTCCGCCATCCAGGCCGAGCGAAGCTCCCCCTCCGCCTTCCGCCGATCCCCGAAGGCAGCAAATGTAAATCCCAGGTAAAAATGAATTTCTGAAAGATTGTGATTGGCCTCTCGGCTGCTCATCCAGCGCCGAATCGCGGCCACAGTGCGGCCCTTGGCGGTGAGCAACCCGAGCTCGGCGAAGTAGCTCTTGAAGAGAGGACTCGCCTTGACCAGACGTCCGAGCACCTTTCCCGCCTCCGCGGTGGGCCGGGCGAGGGAAAGGAGCAGAAAACGCTCGCGCGCGACGAGGTGGCGCTGCGGCCCCCGGTCATTCAGGGAGTCGAGAAGCTTGATGCCGCGCTCGACCTCGTCACGCCGGCCGAAGGCCATCGCGAGATCGAGGCCGATTCCGACATTCTCGGCTCGTTGCTCCGATTTGGCGGTGCGGCGGAGCGCTCCCTGCCAGTGATCGATGGCCCGCTCCGGATAGCCGGCGCGCTCGAGGGCGTAGCCGAGAGCGGATGCCGCGGCGACGTAACCGGGATGGAGGGCGAGGGCGCGCTCGTGGGCCTCGATCGCGTTCTCGGGCACCCCCACCAGGTAATAGAGGAGCCCGAGCCGGTGCTGCACATCGGGAAACTCGGGGTGGTCGGCCGCTTGAGCGGCGAGGGTTTCGAACGCCTCGGCGTGGGCGTCGATGAGCAGGTCCATCGGCTCAGTTTCCGGTTGGAGTGGTCGGCGAGTGAGTGCGCTCCCAATGATCTCCGCGCCGCTCGAAGCCCTCGATCTCGAAGATCACGTCCTTGACCCCCTCGATGCGGGCCAGGTCGCGCTCGAGAGCGTGGAGGAGGGCGAGCTCCTCGTCGGTGGCGACTCCCCGCAGCGCCGGATAGAGCGGCACGCGCTTGAGCTCCCCGCGCACGTACACGACTCCGTTGGCGCTGCCGCAGGTGAGACGACTGGCGTCGATCCAATGCCGGCGCAAGATGGCTCGCGCCTGCTGAGTGATGGCGTGATCGGGTGACGCTGACATGGTTTCCCCGAAGCGGCCGACGTGGTGGCGCGCGACCCAGTGACCAAGGAGATCCCGATGAGTCGAACTCCGCCGCGGGAGCTCGATCGCCGGGCTTTGGTTGGCTTATCGGGGGAATACGGCAGCAGCTTGAGCGGCGGGCGGCTCAGAGTGAGACAAGCGCGGCAAATCGCCGGGCTCTCGGGTCAGTGACCCTCTTCCGCCGGATCTTCGATGACCGCCCCGGAAAGGATCTCTTTGCTCGGGAAGTCGTCCTCATTGGTCTCCGAGCCGATCCGCACGTTCCGCCCGATGGCGGCTTCTTCGGGGATGCGGGCGTGCTTTCCGACCACGGTGATCCCCGAGGAGAGATGCTCGGGACAACCGCGGTTGGGAACCATCGCATCGCCGAAGCCGATGCGGGCGCCGCCGCCGACGAGCACGTTCTTGTCGATGATGGCGCGATCGATGTGCGAGCTCGGCCCCACCCAGGTGTCGTTGAAGATGATCGAGCGCTCGATGACCGCCCCCTTCTCGACCACCACCCCCGGGGAGAGCACCGATTGGCGAACCTCGCCGGCGATGATGCAGCCGTTCGAGATCAGACTCCCTTCCGCCACTCCCGAGCCGGCGAACTTGACCGGCGGGTAGTAGACGTCGCGGGTATGCACCAGCCAACCCGGGTCGTAGAGATCGAGACTCGGGAGATCGGAGGCGAGATCGATGTTGGCGTCGTAATAGGTGTCGAGCGTCCCGATGTCTTGCCAGTAGCCGCGGAACGCGTATCCGAACACCCGATAGCGGCCGAGCATCGAGGGCAGCACGTTACGCCCGAAATCATGCTGCGACTTGGGATCGTCCGCGTCGCGCTCGAGCTCCCGGGCCAGCACCTCGGAGCGAAAGATGTAGATGCCCATCGAAGCGGTGTTGGTGCGCGGGCGGGTCATCGGTTTCTCGACGAAGCTCGCCACCGCGCCGTCATCATCGAGCTCGACGATCCCGAACGAGCGCGTGCGCTCCCACGGCACCGGAATCACCGCGATCGTCGCATCGGCCCGCTGGCTCCGGTGGAACTCGGCCATGTCGCGATAATCCATCTTGTAGACATGGTCGCCCGAGAGGATGAGGACGTCATCGGATCCCATGCGCATGAGGTCGTGCAGATTCTGGTAGACGGCGTCGGCGGTGCCGCTGTACCAATCGGTTTCCCGCCAGCTCGGATGCGGGTGCAGCAGCCGCACCCCGCCCCGCCGCCGATCCAGATCCCACGGCT
>JBIOUT010000277.1:0-9389 GCA_044867365.1 Candidatus Eiseniibacteriota bacterium
ACGCAACCCTCGCCGTCGGGCTCGAGGAAATGGGCGGTTGCTTCACCGGCGAGCTCACCTCGGCGCCGTTGAGCGACGAGGAGAAGGCACGGATCGTTCGCGCCTTTGCCGCCGAGCGCGGGATCGATCTCCGACGGAGCGCCGCCTATGCCGACTCCGCCGCCGATCTCCCCCTTCTGCGCGCGGTCGGCCATCCGGTGGCGGTCAACCCCGACTCCAGGCTCCGGCGCATGGCTCGCCTGGCGGGCTGGGCGATCGAAGATTGGCGGTCGCTCCCCGAGAGGAAGGCCGAGTCTGAGAGTGACGGCGCTTCACCACCTGGCGATGAAGGCGAACGCACGATGACCCCCATCTCTCGATGAAGGCCATCCAGTACCAGAAGAGCGTCCCCCGCTATCTCCTGGTGCGATTTCTTTCTTCGCGCTGGCCGGGGATCGCCACCGGGCCGGCCTCCTGCATCGGGTTGCGTGAGATCCCGGAGGCCAAGCTGCCCGGCCCGGCCTGGGTGCGCGTGCGCACCCGGCTCTCCGGGATCTGCGGCTCGGATCTCGCTACGATCCGCGCGGAGGGGAGCCCCTACCTTTCCCCCTTCACCTCGTTTCCCTTCGTGCTCGGGCATGAGATCGTGGGCGAGGTGATCGAGGCCGGAGACCAGGCCACGGATATCCGTCCGGGAGAGCGGGTGGTCATCGAGCCGGTCCTCTCCTGCGCGGTGCGCGGCTTCAACGATCTCTGCTCCCGATGCCGAGCGGGGAACGACGGCAACTGCGAGCGAGTCACCGGCGGCGATCTCGCTCCCGGCCTCCAGATCGGCTTTTGCCGCGACACCGGCGGCGGCTTCGGTCCGATCGTCGTCGCCCATCGGCGGCAGATTCATCGGGTGCCGCCGGAGATGCCCGACGAGGCCGCGGTGCTCATCGAGCCCTGGAGCTGCGCCTTGCACGCGGTGATCGCGGCGGGAGTGGGAGACGATGACACGGTGCTCGTCATCGGCAGCGGGGCGATCGGCCTCCTCACCCTGGCGGCGCTGCGTGCGCTCGGGCGGCGGTCGAGGATTCTCGTCACCGCCAAGCACCCGCATCAGGAGGCTTTCGCCCGGGAGCTCGGGGCCGACGCGGTGCTGCGTCCGAACGGAGACCTCTATCGACAGGTGGCGATGTGGACCGGCGGACAGGTCTTCACCCCGGAGCTGGGAAAACCGGTGATCGCCGGGGGAGTGGATGTGACCTTCGATTGCATCGGCTCGGGGCCGACGATCGACGACGCGTTGCGGCTCACTCGGGCGCGCGGAACGGTGGTGGTGGTCGGGATGCCCGCCGTCCCCCGGGGGGTGGATTGGACCTCGATCTGGTACAAGGAGCTCGAGGTGAGAGGCGCTTACACCTATGGGACGGAGGCGGTGGGCGGCGAGCGGTTGCGGACCTTCGAGCTCGCGATCCGGCTCCTCGGCGAGTTCTCCGAGAGGCTCCGCCCGCTGGTGAGCGCCCGCTTCCCGCTCGCTGACTACCGGCGGGCGATCGCGCACGCGATGGATACCGGACGATCGCGATCGGTGAAAACGGTTTTCGAATTCCCGGCTGGAGGGACGAGGTGAGGTACCTGACCTTTTCCGGCAACCAGATCTTGAGCGCCCGACTACCCGACGGCGCCCAAGTCTATTACCCGCCGCCGGCGCTCCCCGGGCTCGGGCGCAGCGACATTCCTCGGGCGGTGCTCGAAGCGGTCGAGAACCCTCTCGGCATGCTGCCGCTGCGGCGGCTGGTCAACCGGAAGTCGCGGGTGCTCATCGCCTTCGACGACAACTGCCAGCCCTTCCCGCCCACCGGCCGCCCCGATATCCGCCAGATCGTGATCGAGACCTTGCTCCATCTCCTTGATGAGTGCGGGGTGGAAACGGCGAACATCCGCCTATCCTGTGCGGTCGCCCTTCATCGCAAGATGAAGCGGCACGAGCTCGCTCGCATGCTCGGCGGTCGGATCATGCGGACCTTCTATCCCCGGCAGCTCGACAACTTCGACGCCGAGGACCGAGCCAACATCGCTTGCCTGGCGGAGACCGAGCGCGGCGAGCCGGTCGAGGTATCGAAAGCGGTCGTGGAGAGCGATCTCGTCATCTATGTCGACTCGATCCAGATTCCGCTCAACGGCGGTCACAAGTCGGTGGCGGTCGGGTTCGGCACGTATCGCTCCATTGCCTGCCACCATGCGCCGGAGATGACGGCCGAAAACCCGCACGTGATGCAGCCCCGGAACTCCAACATGCACGACTCGATCGAGCGGATGAGCCGGGTGATCCAGAACTATTCCCAGATCATGGTTATCGAGTGTCCGATGAACGGCGCCACCTATCCGCCGGCGATGCGCTATCTGAGCAAGTCCGATGACGCCTGCAACGGCTTCGAGCGCCTGCTCAAGCGGATCACCCCCTGGGCGATGGCGGCGACCCCGGAGCCGATCCGCTATCGCCTGCTCAAGAGCGTCGAGAGCGCCTATCAGCCGATCGCCGTCCATGCCGGGACGATCGATGAAGTGCATCCGCGCACCCTGGGGGCGCTCGAGAAGCAGCTGACGGTGGAGGTGGATCGGCAGTTCGACACGCTCGTCTTTGGGCTCCCCGACCTGAGCCCCTACGCCATCGACGCCCGCATCAATCCGGTGCTGGTCGTGAGCGATGTCCTCGGCTATGTCTTCAACTGGTTCTATGATCGGCCCTTGGTCAAGAAGGGCGGGGTGGTCGTGATCTTGAATCCGGGATTCGAGGTGTTTCATCCCCAGTACCATGTCGCCTACCGGCGGTTCTACGACGAGGTGCTGGCCGAGACCACCGATCCTTTCGAGATGCAGGCGAACTTCCAGGAGAAGTTCGCAAGCGATCCTCACCTCATCGAATGCTATCGACACCGCTTCGCCCACCACGGCTTCCATCCCTTCACCGTCTGGTACTGGGCGACTTATCCGCTCAAGTATTTGTCGAAGGTGATCCTGGTCGGACCGCCGAGCGACACCGTGGCGCGGCGGCTGGGTGTCTCCTGGTCGCCGAACCTCGATCACGCGCTTGGTTGGGCGCGAGAGCTGACCGGCGGCAACAACGTGGTGGGGCTGAGCATTCCTCCATTCCTCTACGTCACGTCCCGTTGAGCGCTCGGATGCAGGGTGAATGAGCGGCGAACCCGAGGTCGTCGTCATCGCCAATCCGGTCTCCGGTCGGGGGCGGGCGGTGAGAGTGGGAGAGGAGATCGTGCATCGGCTCGGGGCGATGGGAATCCCCTCTGTGCTCGAGCTGACCGCCGGACCGGGCGATGCGACGCGGATCGCCCGCGAGGCGGTTGCCCGGGGTAGCCGGCGGATCGCCGCCGTCGGCGGCGACGGCACGGTGCACGAGGCAGCGGCGGGAATCGCCGGCTCCCAGGCGGCGCTCGGGATCGTGCCGTGCGGGCGCGGTAATGACATCGCTCGAGTCCTCGGCGTCCCGCATGACCTCCCCGGCGCCGCCGACTTGCTGGCGAGAGGGAAGGAGCGAGCGATCGATCTCGGTCGAGTCGGGGACCGAACCTTCCTGACCGTGGCCTCGCTCGGCTTCGACGCCGAGGTCGCGGAGAAATCGCGCCGGTCGCTGATCCGGCTCCCGGGGGCGCTCAATTACGTGGGCTCGGTGCTGTCGACCGTCGCCACCTATCGCATGATGGAGGTCGAGCTCGAAGGCGACTTCGGGCGTTTCAGCGGATCGGTCCTCCTCGTGGCCACCGCCAACATGAGCACCTACGGGGGAGGAATGAAGATCGCTCCGGGAGCGCTGTGTGACGACGGGCTCCTCGATGTCTGCATCGTTCACGAGCTCCCGCGGCACACCCTGCTCCGGCTCTTTCCCCGCGTCTTCACCGGCACTCACACCACACTGCCCTTCGTCGAGATGCGGCGCACCCGCCGGCTCACCGCCCGCACCTCTCGGCCGGCCCGGATCTACGCCGACGGTGAGCCGATCGGAGACACACCGGCCTCGATCGAGGTCGACGCGGGATCCCTCCAGGTCCTGGTCCCCCGGCGCTAAGGTTGCCGGCGGCGCATTCCGAAACAGACTAAGGAGACCCGCCTTTCGACGGGGAGGGTCGATTGGGCGCGTTCGAGCGCCGGAGGGCGCGGGCCCGCCGGACCCACCGCTGGGGATCGAGGATGAGGGACCCCGAAAACGTGAGCCGCGGGTCAAGATCGTACGTGGAGGACGAGCTGGCGAGCGCCGAACCCGCTGGCGATCCGGCATCCTCCCGCCCGAGCTTCGACCCCATCGCTCTTCTCGGATCGAGCGCCAAGGATGTATTCGCCTCGGCCGGGGAATCGGTGGGTCTCGCTATCGACCCCGACGACAAACGACTGGCGGAGATTCTCGAGCAGGCCCGCCGCCTCGGGGCCGATTCTGCGAGCCTCATGCTCGCCGCCGCCGGCGGCAAGCATCTGCAAGTGGCCGCCGCCCTGGGATTGGATAAGCAGATGATCGCGGCCATCCGCCGGCGAGTGGGCGAAGGGATTGCCGGTCAGGCGTTCGCCACCGTCAAGCCGGCGATCGGGCGGGGGCAGGTGCCAGCGCTAGCCGAGATGAGCGGCCGCCCGCTGTGCCGGGTGGCCGCGAGCGTTCCGGTCATGATTTCGGGACGGCCGGTCGGGGTTCTCAGTATCAATGTCACCTCCGAAGAGGCCATCCCCGACCCCAGGCTCGTCCCTCCTCTCAAGCGTCTGGCCCGAGAGATTCCGCTCGCTATTCTCGCCGCCGTCGATCTGAGGACGGTTCCGCAAGACAAGCAGATCGCGCTCCTACAGTGCCTGATCGATCGCATCATGTCGCTCGAGGAGGCGTTGCCGACTCGGCTCGCCGCCCTCTGCGAATGCTTGCGCAAGATGGTCGGCGCGGAAAGCGTCCGCTGCTACCTATTCGATCCAGTGGATGGCGAGTTTCACGAGATGACCCTGCCCGCTCAAGCGGCGGCAAGTGGAGAGAGCTCGCGGTGGCGGCGTCGCGAGTTCCTCACCCGGGTAATGCGCCATGGCTACCCCGTCGTCCTCGAATCGGAGGATCCGGAGGATGCGCGTAAGACGATGACCATCGGCTATCCGATCCGCGCGTCGGATCCGAACGGTCTGGTCGTCCTCGAGAACATCCCCGCTGGATTGGATCAAGAGCAACTGCTCGCGACATTGCGCGAAGTGTTCGAACAGCTGGAATCGATGATCAGCATCGAGGAGAATGTCGCCGCGCAGGAGCTGGTTGCCGAGCTCCATATGCGCATCGCCGATCTCGAGTCCGAGCTCGACAGTCTGCCGCCTCCCGACCGGGCACGAGCGCTGCTGGCTCTCGCCGTCGAGCTGGTGGCTGCGGAGGTGGCGATCTGGATCAGCGCCGACGGCGAGTCGCTGATGACCCCGTGTCAGACACCCGATGCACTACGCATCCAGAAATGGGCGTCGGGATGCCTGGAAGCCCTGCGGAGCTGGGCGCAAGCGAACGGGGCCTTGGCTGAGGGGATGGTCGCCACGAGCTGGGACGATCAAGCCCCATCCGGGCCCGCCCCCTACGTGGCGGTGCCCGATGCCGAGGGCGGGGGGGCGCTCATCGTCCTCTTCGGCCCCGCCGAGCTCGCTGAAGCTTCCCGACAGCTTCCCACTCATGTGATGTGGGAAGTTCTCAGGCGGCTGTCGACGCTCATCGCCGGCCAGCGGGAGGATCTGATCTCAGAGGAAGTGAAGTCGGCCCACGTGCTCGAGGCTCATCGCATCTTGACCGCCCCGATGTTTGCGAAAATCATGCAGCATGAGTTCAATCGCTCCCGGCGGTACGGACATACGTGTTCATTGATACGAGTTCGACTGTCCGGACCGGGCGTGAACGATGCCGACTCGGAGATGCTGATTCGATTCCTGCTTGAAGTCACCCGGCAGCTCGACATCATCTCCGAGACGAGCCCCGGAGTGTTCGCGGTCCTCCTTCCGCAAACCGGTGCTGATCCGGATTTGATCCAGCGGCGGCTGGTCGCCAAATGGCAAACACAACATCCCGGCCTCGAGCTCGATGTCGAGCAACGGAACTTCCTGCCGTTCGATGACGAAGCCGCGTATCGGGAATGGATCGACGCCGAGGGCGGGATCTCCGAATCGGCGGCATAGCCCCCGGTGCCCTGCGGCCGTAGCTCGATCCCGCGCCTGGAGGCGGCTAGATCTCGAGCAGGATGCGGGCGGGATCCTCGATCACTTCCTTGACCCGCTTGAGGAAGGTCACCGCCTCCCGGCCGTCGACGATCCGATGGTCGTAGGTGAGGGCGACATACATCATCGGGCGGATGACGACCTGTCGCTCGCGGGCCACCGGGCGCTCCAGGATGGCGTGCATGCCGAGGATGCCGCTCTGCGGCGGGTTGATGATCGGGGTCGAGAGCAGTGAGCCATAGACCCCGCCGTTCGAGATGGTGAAGGTGCCGCCTGCCAGCTCCTCGAGCTTGATTCGGCCCAGCCGGGCGCGCTCGGCAAAATCGGCGATCGCCGTCTCGATCTGCGCGAAGCTCATGCGCTCGGCGTTGCGCAATACCGGCACGACGAGGCCGCGCTCGGTGGAGACTGCGATGCCGATGTCGTAGTAGTTGCGGTAGACGATCTCGGTGCCGCGAATCTCGGCATTGAGCTGGGGAATGAGCTTCAAGGCCTCGATCACCGCCTTGACGAAGAAGGACATGAAGCCGAGCTTGACTCCGTAGCGTTCCTGGAAGCTCTCGCGGAGCTTCTGCCGGAGCGCGATCACCTCTCCCATGTCGATCTCGTTGAAGCTCGAAAGGAGCGCCGCCGCCTGCTGGGCCGCCACCAATCGCTCGGCGATCCGCCGGCGCATCGGGCTCATCGCCACCGCTTCCTCCTCGCGGCTCCCGGGAGTGACCGGGGCGAGGGGGGCGGCGCCGATTGGAGAGGGAGCGGATATCGAAGGGGCTCTGGTTCCTGCGGCCGATGTCTCCTGCCGCTCGAGGTGCCGGAGAACATCCTCTTTGAGGAGCCGCCCGGCCGGCCCGCTCGCCGTCACCTCGTCGGGCTCGAGACCATGCTCGGCGAGAGCCCGTCGCGCCGCCGGCGTCGGCCGCCGGCGATCCGCGGTCACCGGAGAAGGAGCCGCGGGTGTTGCGGTCGCCGGCCTCGGCGTCGCCGTCGTGGTAGCGGCCGTCGCGGTAGCGGCCGTGGTGGTAGCGGGCGGTGCGGCCTTTCTCCCTCCGCCATCACCCTTGGCGCCCACCGCCTGCGCCACGGCGCCCGGCTCGAGATAGCCGATCACTTCGCCGACGACCGCCATCTCGCCCGCCTGCTTGACGATCTCGGTGATCGTGCCCGCTTCGGGAGCCGGCAGCTCGACGTTCACCTTGTCGGTCTCGATCTCGACCAGGGCCTCGTCCTTCTCGACCGGGTCGCCCTTCGCCTTGAGCCATTTCCCGATCTGGACCTCGGTGATCGACTCGCCGACGGTGGGTATCTTGAGCTCGAGCGGCATGGCTATTCCCCCATCCAGAATCTAGTCGGCCAGGGCGGCGGCGAGAAGCTCCGCCTGTTCCTGCTTGTGGCTGGCCACCGAGCCGGTGGCGGGGCTCGCCGAAGCCGGGCGGCTGATCACGCTAAAAGAAAGTTGGTCGAAGAGGCGATCACCGAGCCGGTGACGGAGGTAGCGCCAAGCTCCCATGTTCTCCGGCTCCTCCTGCACCCAAACGGCGGGTATCCCCTTATAAAGAGCGACGGCCGAGCGAAGCTCCGCTTCCGGCAACGGGTAGAGTTGCTCGAGACGGATCAAGGCGATGTCGTCCCTGCCCTTCGTCTCGCGCTCATGCGCGAGCTCGTAATGGATCTTGCCGCTCGAGAGAAGCACCCGCTTCGTTGCCTCCGCCCTCGGCTCCTGCGAGGAGAGGACCCGCTCGAACCGGCCGCCGGCCAGCTCGTCGAGGCTCGACACCACCTTGGGATGGCGGAGCAGGCTCTTCGGGGTCAGCATCACCAGCGGCTTGCGCCACCGGCGGAGAACTTGCCGCCGCAAGCAATGGAAGAGCTGAGCGGGAGTGCTTGGAACCACGACCTGGATGTTGTCCTCGGCGGCGAGCATGAGAAAGCGCTCGAGCTGGGCGTTCGAGTGCTCGGGTCCCTGGCCTTCGAACCCATGCGGCAGGAAGAGGACGAGCCCGCTCAGGCGGTGCCACTTGTCCTCCCCGCTCGAGATGAACTGATCGATGATCACCTGGGCGGCATTGTCGAAGTCGCCGAACTGCGCCTCCCAAATGACGAGCGCGTCCGGACAATCCAAGGTGTAGCCATACTCGAAGCCGAGAGCACCCGCCTCGCAAAGCGGACTGTTGGCGATCTCGGCCGGGGCCTGACCGGACTCCAGATTCTGAAGCGGGACATAGGTGTGTCCATCCTCGAAATCATGGAGCACCGCATGCCGCTGACTGAAGGTGCCGCGTGCGGTGTCCTGACCGATGAGCCGCACTCGATGCCCTTCGGTCACCAGAGTGGCGAAGGCGAGCGACTCGGCCGCCGACCAGTCGATAGGACGCCGTCCGGCCGCCATCTCCAGCCGCGCCTTCGCTGCCCGCGCGATCTTGGGATGAGGATGGAAATCGGGCGGGAATTGGGTCATCCGCTCGAGGAGCGCCGCCAGCCGATCGGCGGGCACTGCCGTCGCGACCTCTTCGGCTCCGCTTTCCGGTCCGCCGTGATAACCGGCCCAGACTCCAGTGGGCTCGTGGCGCGGAAGGGTGTAATCCTCGCCGCGCGCCACCGCGAGCTCCTGTTCGAGATGTTGCTGGCGCTCGGAGGCGATCCGGTCGGCCTCCTCCCGGGTCACCCCGCCGAGGGTGAGGAGATGCTCGAGGTAACTCTCACTCACCGAGGGGCGGCTCTCGATCGCCTTCACCATGAGCGGCTGAGTGAAGGAGGGCTCGTCGCCCTCGTTATGGCCTCGCCGCCGATAGCAGTACATGTCGATGACCACATCCCGCTTGAAGGCGGCGCGGAAATTCATGCTCAGCTCCACCACTTGTGCCACCGCCTCCGGATCCTCGCCGTTCACGTGGAAGATCGGGCTTTGCAGCATCTTGCTCACATCGGTGGCGTAGATGCTCGACCTGCATTCGGCGGGAGGGGTGGTGAAGCCGATTTGATTGTTGAGGATGACGTGGAGAGCCCCTCCCGTGGTGTAGGCCGTGAGCTCGCTCAGGTTGAGGATCTCCTGAACGATCCCCTCACCGGCGAAGGAGGCGTCGCCATGGATCAAGAGCACCATCCCCCGGAGTCGCTCATGATCCCCGGCCCCGTCCTGCTTGGCCCGCAGTCGTCCGAGGGCCACCGGGTTGATGAACTCGAGATGGCTGGGGTTGAAG
>JBIOUT010000278.1:0-3841 GCA_044867365.1 Candidatus Eiseniibacteriota bacterium
GCCAGGATGAAGCCGCCGCGAGCCGGCAGGTGCTCGAGACCATGGACCTCGAGGCGAAAGAGGATTCGCGCCAGGAACCGGGCGGTCGTGCGGATGAAGCGGTAGAAGCCGCGGATGTCGGCCCCTGTTGGCGCGGGGTGCCCCTCCGTGCCGGGATTCCTCGTGTCGGAATTCCGCGAGCCAAGGTGGGATTTCACATCGGCGATGACCCGCTCGACTTGTTCGGTGATCGAGAGCGCGCTCGTGTCGATCTCGATGGCGTCCGCGGCGGCGCGGAGCGGGCTCTCCGCCCGCTCGACGTCGCTTCGGTCGCGATCGGCAATCGCCTGCCGGACGTCGGTGAGCTCGCTCGGTTGCCCGCGCTCTTCGAGCTCTTGCCGGCGCCGATTGGCGCGTACCTCGAGGCTGGCGGTGAGGAAGACCTTCACCGTCGCCTCGGGCAGGACGACGGTGCCGATGTCGCGGCCTTCCATGACGACGGGGTGATCGCTCGCCAGCTGCCGCTGCCGTTCGACCAGATAGGATCGAACCGCCTTCTGCTTGGCGATGACCGAGGCGATGTGCCCGAGCTTTTCGTCGCGCAGTCGCTCGGTGACGTCGTCGCCGTCGAGAATCACTCGGGTCTCACCGCCACGATCGACGAGATCGATCGTGGTCGAAGCGAGGTGATCCTCGACCGCCCGGGCATCCTGGGGGTCGATCCTTCGAGCGAGGAGCTTGAGGGCGAACGCCCGGTACATGGCGCCGGAATCGATGTAGAGGATGCCGAGCCGCCGCGCGACCTCACGGGCGGTAGTCGACTTCCCGGCGGCAGCCGGCCCGTCGATGGCGATGGAGAGCGGCTTCGTTGCCTTGCGCTCCGGGTCGAGCGTCTCCTTTCGATCGGTCACCGTTGGGCTCTCGCCCCCAGGAGCTCGTCGGCGAACCCGGGAAAGGAGGTCGGGATGCCGCCGGTGCCGCGAATCTCGAGCGGAGCCGTGGCTCCGAGCCCAAGCACTGCCATCGCCATCGCGATCCGATGATCGCCGAGGGCATCGACGACCGCCTCGTGGGGGCGCGGTCCGCCATGAACGACGAATCCGTCCTCTCGCTCCTCGACCCGCACGCCGGCGGCGGTGAGACAGCGGCAGATCCCCTCGATGCGGTCCGATTCCTTGGCTCGGAGCTCGGCGGCTCCACGGACGACCGTCGAACCATTGGCGAAGGCGCCGGCCACCGCCAGAATGGGAAGCTCGTCGATGAGCGATGGAATGCGGTCGCCGCCGATCTCGACGCCGCTCAAGCGACTCGAGCGCGCCACCACCGTGGCCACCGGCTCGAAACCGTCGTCGGTCAGACCCCGGAGCTCGATCTCTCCCCCCATCTCGATCAACGCGTCGATGGCGCCCCGGCGAGTCGGGTTCATCCCAACCCCCTCGATGACCACTTCCGACTCGGGAAGGATGAGCGCGGCAACGAGGAAGAAGATGGCCGATGAGAGATCGGCGGGTACGTGGATGTCGGTGGCGACAAGAGGCGAGCCCCCCCCTTCGATTCGGATCTCGGTGCCGCCGGCCTGCGACTTGTCAGCCCCTGACTTGTTCTCGGCCGCCTTGCTTTGTCTCGCTTTGCTTTCTCGAGGCTTGCTCGCTCGGGGTTTGCTCACCGCGGGATTGCTTTCACTGGACTTGCTTTCGGTGGGCTTGCTCTCCGTGGGGGTTTCTGCGGGATGGCGTTTCGCTCCCGACTCTCCTCGGCTCGCCTCGATTTCCACCGCGACCGAGAACAACTTGAGCATCCGTTCGGTGTGATCGCGGGTGGGTATTCTCTCGTGGACCACGGTGGCGCCTTTGGCCGCGAGACCGGCGAGCAGGATCGACGACTTGACCTGGGAACTCGCGACCGGCAGCTCGTAGCGGATTCCTCGCAGGGGTCCGGGACGAACGACGAGCGGCGCTCGGCCGCCGCTCCGACTGTAGATTCGCGCCCCCATGCGTTCGAGGGGCTCCATGACCCGATCCATGGGACGCGAGCACAGGGAGGCGTCGCCGGTCAGGATGCCGATGCCTGCGCCGCCGCTCAGAATTCCGCAGAGAAGCCGCATCGTGGTGCCGGAGTTGCCGCAGTCGATCACCTCCGCCGGCTCGCCGATCGCACCCCCCACTCCCTCGATGCGAGTCTCCGCCATGTTGCCCTCGGCCTCTCCCTCCCCCGCGGCGCCGACATGGGCGCCGAGGAGTTCGACGGCCCGTAGGGTGGCGGCACAGTCGAGGCCGGGATTGGGATTGACCACTCGGGTGACCCCACGCGCCAGAGCACCGAGAAGGTAGGCCCGATGGGTGATCGACTTGTCACCGGGAACCGCAATCGTGCCGCGGATCCCGCGCGACGGCTCGACGTGCAGGTTGTCAGGGAAGCGAGCAGCCGGCCCGCCAGCGGCAGTGGTCGCTGTGCGCATGGTGGATGGTCCCTTGATTGTGGCGCTTTACGGCCGCGGGTGATGGGCCACCGGCTGCGGCCCCTGGTCGCCGTTGCGGCATTCGCCGTTGCGGCGTCATTCGCCGGAAAGAGCCCGGCTCAGGAATGCTGGTCCAGGATTTCGGCGAGCGCCGCGAGCAAGCGTTCATTCTCCGGCCGAACGCCCACCGTGATCCGCACATATTCGGGCGGAAGGCGGAAGGTGCGCATCGGACGCACGATTACTCCCCGTTGCTCGAGCCCGCGCGCCACCGGCTCCGCCTCGCCCGGCAGTCGCGCGAGCAAGAAGTTGGTCTGGCTGCCCGGCACCACCTGGATGCCGAGCTCGGGCAGTTTCTCGCTCAGGAAAGCTTTGCCTTCGCGCGCCACCTGGAGAGAACGGGTGACCTGATGGGGGTCATCCAGGCTCGCTAGCGCCGCGCGCTGGGCCAGGGTCGAGACGTTGAACGGCAAGCGCACCCGGTGGAGAAGATCGGCGGTCTGGGGCTGGGTGAGGGTGTAACCCACCCGGAGCCCGGCCAGGGCGTAGATCTTGGAGAACGTGCGCAGGATGGCGATGTGACGGCCGGCCTTCAAGTAATCCTGAGTGCGCGGGTACTGAGGGTCGTCGACATACTCGTGATATGCCTCGTCGAAAACGACGAGAACCTCATCGGGTACACGATCCATGAAGCGCTCGACATCGGCGGCAGTGACCATGGTCCCGGTCGGGTTGTTGGGATTGCAAACGAAGACGAGGCGGGTGCGCGGGGTGACGGCGGCGGCCATTGCTTCGAGATCGTGGGTCAGGTCACGGGTCGGCACATAGACGACCTCGCCCCCGGTCACCCGCACCGCCGGGTGATACATCGGAAAGGTCGGATCGGCGAGGATGGCCTGATCGCCGGGGCCGAGAAAGACATGGGCGAGGAGCTCGATGATCTCGTTCGAGCCGTTGCCGACGACGATCTGCTCGCGATCGACCCGATGGAGGTGGGCCAGTCGTTCGCGAAGGTCGAAGGAGCCGCCTTCGGGATAGCGGTTCAGATCGAGGAGAGCGTCGGCGATGGCCTGGCGGGCAAGCGGCGATGGACCGAGCGGATTCTCATTGGACGCGAGCTTGATCGGACGCAGTATGCCGTGCTCGCGCTCGACTTCCGATTGCGGTTTGCCCGGCACGTAGGGAGCGAGATCGCGGACCTCCGGCCGGGCGAGACGCTCTGGATTCAAGGCAAACGCCGCTTTCGCCTGCACTCATCTCCTCTTGCGACGGGGCTCATCCTAGGGAGAAGGATCGGGGGACGCAAGCCCGGAAGAATCGCCCCCCGGTATGCGCCGTTTTCGATGTGGCAGACCTGCCTCGATCTCGAGCGCCTTGATCTCGCCGGGCGTGAGCGGCCGCACC
>JBIOUT010000279.1:0-5737 GCA_044867365.1 Candidatus Eiseniibacteriota bacterium
CTACTTGCTCTCCGACCGGTTTATGGGTGACGAGGAAGCGCACATTGGCGAGAGCGACGGGGACGCGGGTCGAGTCGAGCATCGATTGCACGTAGTCGGCTCCGCGATAGAGGTCGAGCTCACCGAGGGTCATGGCGTCGTAACGCATGGCGCCGAGAGCGCGGAGGACGAACTGGTTGTAGCGATCGTCGTGAGTCGAGTCGGGATGGACGAGATCCCCGCCGTCCACCACCACGACCGCGCCTCCTCCACCACGCAATGAATCGATCAAGGCGGCCCGCCGGGCCAACCCCCCCTTCTGGGACTTGCTTCAGCCGCAGGGCTCGACCTCTCCCCGGCTCGAGACGCTTGCGAGCACGAGAACCTCGACCTCCTGCGATCGAGGCGGGGCGGTCGCGCCGGCGGCCAAGGCGAGGGCGAGGATGAGGGCGGCAACCGAACCCAGGCGGAGAGGATGAAGCACGATCGAGGCCTCCTCGGTCACGAGTGCAGGCCAGAACACCTGCGTGGGGGCGGCGGTTCCTGCGTCCGGATGGTAGGCCAGGGCAGGCGGGAGCGCACCTCCCAGCGGGAAGCCCCATCAACGAGCGAGGGCCGGGACTCTTGCGAGCCCCGGCCCCCGCCGGGAATCGTCCGAGGCACCGACCTTCGCCGAGTGACTACTTCTTGACCTTCTGGCGAACGCGCTCCTTGAGCGCGCTGCCGGGATGGAACGCAGGATAACGGCTGGCCTGGATCTGGATCAGCTCGCCGGTCTGCGGATTCCTTCCCTCACGTGCCTTGCGTTTGCGGGTCTCAAAAGTGCCGAATCCGGTGATCTGGACTCTCCTGCCCGCCGCCAGCTCATTGGCGATGACCCCGCGCTTCGGCTCGGTCGAGAAGATGGCGTCGATGGTGGCGCGAGCATCTTTGAGGCTCAGGCCTACCTTCTCGGCGACCGCGGTCGTGAGCTCGGTTTTGTTCATTCACTTCACCTCCTTTCACGGTCGGAATCGCCTCCGCACCCCCGATCCGAGGCGACGAAAGGCAGAAGAGCCACGGTCGACGGGGGTGATGGAGTTCTGCGGCGCAACCTATCCGCGCCCCGCGCGGAATGTCAACAAGAAAGGCGCGACACTTGCGCTCGCGGCGCCGATTGTTCCGGAGCGCTTCCGGAGGCGTGGCGACCCCATGCGAACCGCGAGCAGAGCCGGCGGTGTCGAGAGCGTGGCGACCCGAGATTCCAGCCGCGGATCTTCGAACCGCTAGAAGGGCTGGGTGAATCCGGTGCGACCCCGCCCCTTCTCGTAGAAGATCTGGGGAAGATCCTTGATCGAGATGCGGAAGTAGTACTCCCAGCGGCCGGTCTCGAACGTACGGCGGAATTGGGCCTGCCAGCAATGGAGATCGCGGACCACGTTGTAATGCTGGCGGACGACCTCGTGCTCGGCCAGGTCATAACTGAGGTAATACTCGACGCTCCACTTGGGGCTGAGCCGGAAGGATGAGGTGAGGGTGCTCTGCAGCGTCTTGTCGCCGCCGCCGCCGCCGGCGAAAGAGAGGGTGCCGCTCAGGCTGAAGGCGCGGGGAAAGAGATCCCCGCTCACCGCCGCTTCGCGCGCCGCTTGCTCGGCGCTCGAGGTGGCGGCCCCCGCATAGGCGCCCCCACCCTCGCCGGCGCCGGTGCCGCTCAAGTCCTCGGCGCCTTCTTCGTCCTCGCCTCCTCCCCCCTCACCGGCTCCGGTCGCAGCGCCCTCGCCGGTCGGCGCCGCTCCCTTTCCCCGACCGGTGCGCACCAGCGCGAAGCGGGTCGAGGTGTCGTAGCGAACCGGCCGGCGGTCATAGGGGTCGTAGGTCAGGTTGTAGTCCATCTGGAAATCACGGCCGAGTCCAGGCTCGAGGCGTGCGTCCATCTGGATGGGGCTGAAGCGATGCTCGGTGCGATTCGAAAGGTCGTAGTTTGTGCTCAGGTTGACGACCAGGAAGTCGGGAACCCGGCGGAGCGCTTGGCCCTCGCCGGGAAGCCGGGTCTCGACTCGATTCGACAGGGAGAACCCGACCGTGGACGACGGAGGCGGGCTCTCCCTGCCGCCTTCCGAGTCGAAGGAATCGGTATAGGTCAACGAGGTTCGCGGAGTCATGATGTGGCGGAAGCCATGGAATGGGCCGAGGGCGGGAGCGAAGAGTCCATAGAGCTCGGTCTGCAGGTCCATGGCCGTCGACCACTGCCCGCTCACGAACCTGCCGCCGACCGGCTGCAGCACCCCGGCGGTATCCGCCTGCTCGCGCCGCTCGACCACGGTCGAGTTCACCGACAGGGTGGGACCGAGATTGAGCATGGCGAGTTGGCGGCGATCGGCGAGGGTGGTGCGGGCGCTGGCGCTCTGGAGATAGATGTCCGGCTCGCGCTGGGTATCGAAGGTTCGCCGGTAATCGCCGGAGAACGAATAGTGGCTCGAGGCCAGAAACGGCCACCGCCCACCCCGCCCCTTCTCATCCGCCGGCCGCCCGATCGGGCGATCGAAGAAGCTGTAGGCGAGGGTCGGGAAGAGACCGGTGACCCGGCCGGCGCCCTGCTCGGTCTCCCCGGCCGCGTTCTGTAGATTCTGGGTCCGCTCGGTGGTGACGCGCAGGCTCTGAGTCGACCAGCTCTTTTCGTACGAGAGATTGGAGCGAAGCTGAGTGGAGAGGCGGTCGTTGGCGAACTGCCCCTGGATATCGCGCCGGAATTCGCGATCGGAGAGAAAGTTGGTGTTGGCGCGAAGAGTCCGCCGCTGGCCCAGGTCCTGGCGATGACTTCCCCGCACGTCCCATTGCTCCTTTCCCTCGCCGAGGGTGAACTTGGTCGTCATATCTCCGGCCAGGCGATAGCGCAGGGCGTAGCGCACGTCGACATTGCCGATGAAGAAGGGTGAGATCTCCTGGACGTCAACCCAGCTCTTGAGATCGGAGTAATCGTTCATCACCCAGTAATAGCCGGCGTTGTGCACGAATCTCCCGGTCGTCTGGGAGAAGCCGAACTCGACCTGCGGGAGCAGGAATCCGGAATGACGCCCGCGCTTGATCGGAAAGATGTAGAAGGGAAGGGCAAGAATCGGGATGCGATAGATAAACAGCCCCACGGGCTCGGTGACTACCTTGTCGTCGAGATAGATCTTCATCCGCTGCCCCGCAAAGTGATAATGAGGCGGGTTGCGGTCACAGGTGGTGTAGTCGGCTCCCGTCACATGAAGCGACCCGTCGCTCGCCCGGAAGAGCCGCCGCCCGGAATAGAGCCCGCGCTCGAAGGTCGTCCTCCCATGCATGACCGAGCCTTGCCGGGGAGTGAAGTCATAGGTCATGGCGTCGCCTTCGAGCGTCTGATCGCCGTCTTCGAGCACCGGGGTGCGGGTGGCCAGGAGGGTGCGGTCGCTGGCATTGAAGCGGACGTGTCCCGCGGTCAAGTGGAGATTGTCGTGAAAGAGCTCGGCATGGTCCTCGAGCAGGATCTCGCTCCTCTCGACCAGGTACTCGATGTTGTCGGCCTGGTAGCGAATGGATTGGACAAGGGAGTCCGCCGGCGCCGGACCGCCGAAGACGAGGGAGTCGGCGGCGGATGAGAGGAGTCCGGCCAACGAGGTGTCGGCCGGGGCGCCGAGGGTCAACGATGTGTCGGCGGGCGCCATCGCCGAGGTCGTGTCCCGCGGCCCCGGGTTGGCGGAGATCGGTCGCGCAGGCGCGGCGGATACCGTGTCTCCAGGAGATTGCCGGTAAAGGTAGAGACCATTCGCCTGGCCCTCCAGCATCGCCCGCTCCGCCCGCCCGCTGGCCATGATCACCCGGATGCTATCGGCGCTCGCCTGATTGCGAATGGCCCCGGATTCAAGCCGCTCTCGGCTGCCGGGGATGACGACACTCTCCGCCCCACCCTCGACCTCGATCTCCTTGGCCTGGCCATCCTCGATCTCGACCCGCAGCACGTGACCTCGCAGATACATGACTTCGTCGTCACCCTCGGGGAGGGGCTGGCGGTACACCGACCGCGCATGACCTCGCGCGATCAAACGCCGGAGCTCGCCCTGATCGAAGCCGAGCTCGAGGCTGTCGCCGCGGACTTCTCCAAAGGGATCGCGCGCGAGCGGTGAGCCGGTGAGGAGGGCCCAGTGCTCGTCGCGGCGGAAAAGAGCATTCTCCGCCAGCGCCTCGGAATTCTTCTGCTTGACGATGACGTCGCCTTCCGCAACCACCTCCTTCCCCTCCTGGCGGAAGCGGAGATCGCGGGCCATGACGTCGATCGGTGTGCCGCCTTCCTCGAGGGTGATCGAGGCGCGCTCGAGGAGCTGCAGATCGCCGGCCCGGCGCCGATAATCGGCGACATCACCTCTCAGGATGGCGGGCTCCTCTCCGCCCTCGTCGATCCGCACCCGGCCGATAGCCAGAGCGCGATCCTCTCGCGCCCAATAGACGACGCTGTCGGCCTCGACCTTGCGCTTGGAGTCGATGACCTGAACTCCGCCCCCGAGCCGCGACATCCGGGTTGCCCGCTCATAGGTGGCGCGAGGAGCACGGACCTCGAGATCCTGGCGCCGGATGTGGACATCGCCGGAGATGGTGGCCAATCCGGTGGCGATGTCGTAGGTGCCGTGGTCGCCGGTGATCGTCGTCCCGCCGTCGACCACCTTCACCGAGCCGTCGACGAACGCGCGTCCCGACTGCCGGTCGTAGCGTCCTCGATCGCCGGTGAGAAAGACCGACCCGTGCTGAATCCGCACGCCTTCGATGATGAGAATCGGGACTCCGTTCTCGATCACCTGGCTCAGCCGTTCGCCCTCGACTCGGGTGGGGAGCGAATCGGTGGCAGTGACTGCGGGCGGTGGGGCGGCGCCGGTCGGGCGTGGGGACGATTCGCCGGCGGGGAGCTGGGGCGCAGCCGGGCCTTGCGCGGCGACGTCGAGGGCGCCGGAGTGAACGACGATCACCGCCAGGATCGCCGCGGCGATGGCGCGGACGAGATTCAACCGAGGCCGAGAAGACATGCGCCCAGAACGCCGCCGCGATCCCCGAGCGCAGCCGGCGAGATGAGTACCCCGCGAGCCAGGGGAGGCATGACCCGCTCGAGGGCGGTCGAACGCGCCACCTCGAGAAGCGCTTCCCCCACCAGCGCCACCCCGCCCCCGACGATCACCGCATCGGGGTTGAAGGCCGAGATCAGGTTGGCGATGGCGATCCCCAGATAGCGACCCAGCTCGGAGAACACCGCTTGCGCCACCGGGTCTCCGGCGGCGGCTGCTTCACCGACGGTGCGTGAGGTGGCCTCGCCGGAGGCGAGGGCGCGAGCAAGCGCCGGGCTCGGACGGGTGTCCGAGGCCTTCACCTTCTCGAGCGCCAGGCTCACCACATGGCTCGAGCGCAAATAGGCCTCGACACAACCCCGGGCTCCGCAGGCGCAGAGAGGTCCATCCTCGACGGTGAGCGCCATGTGCCCGAACTCGCCGGCGAAGCCATCACGGCCGCGAAAGATCC
This sequence comes from Candidatus Eiseniibacteriota bacterium, assembly GCA_044867365.1. GTDB lineage: Bacteria > Eisenbacteria > RBG-16-71-46 > CAVPCR01 > CAVPCR01 > JBIOUT01. Next base: position 5,482 of record JBIOUT010000279.1, read on the forward strand.
GCCCGTTGCTCACAAGGCCTCCCCCCACCCCGGTGCCGAGTGTGATCATGGCGACTGGATCCCGGCCCTTTCCGGCGCCGAGATGAGCCTCGCCGAGGGCAAAGACGCTGGCGTCGTTGTCGACCACGACCGGGCAACCGAGCGCCGACGAGAAGGCGCCGGCGACATCGAATGGCGCCCATTCGTGCAAGTTGGGAGCGGTGACCAGGAGTCCCGCGTCCGCCTTGACGAGTCCGGCGATGCCTACGCCTGCGGC
>JBIOUT010000280.1:0-4198 GCA_044867365.1 Candidatus Eiseniibacteriota bacterium
GGCCTTCTCGACGAGCTGGTCGTAGACCGATCGATACACGCCGACGTCGGCTCGACGAAAGCGGTAAATGGACTGCTTCGGATCGCCAACCAGAAACAGCTTGCCGGCGACCGGACGCACGCGGCGCCACTCCGAAACCGTCGGGTCGTTGCTCGCGAGGAGCAGCAGAATCTCGGCCTGCAGTGGATCGGTGTCCTGAAACTCGTCGACGAAGATGTGAGTGATGCGCTGCTGGAGCTCGCGGCGCACCGTCGAATTGCCAAGCACGAGATCCCTGGCCTTGAGGAGGAGATCGAGAAAATCGAGATACCCGGCCCGCTCCTTGAGCCGCTGATATTCCTCGACCACGGGCCACAGATCGTCGCGGAGCTCGGGGGCGAGATCAGCACCGGCAGAAGCGGCAAAGGCCTGGAGCCGCTCATGCAGGCGATCGCGGCGGGCGCGCACCTGCTGGAAGTTGTAGGGCCGCCGTCCTTGTTCCCAACCTCTCCATCGCCAGTGCCCGTTCCGATCGGCGGCGAAGTCGATGAGCTCGGCCTCGAGCCCGTCGTAGTCGCGCGGGCGAACCGTCTCGCGCCGTCCTACCTCTCCGGCGAAGCGGGCGATTTCGGCCAAGGATTTGCGTAGCGAGTCGTCGGGACCGCCGAGCGCGGCGAAGGCGCCGACGGCCGAGATCTCATCGATGAGAGAATCGATCTCGGGCTCGCGCGCGAACGACCTTCGCTGCCAGGGGGATGGAAAGTCACGCCGATCGGCGAGATCCTTCGCCGCCTGACGGAGCAAGGCGCGCGGCCCATCTCCGTCACGCGAGCGGCGGCGGAGAATCCGGCGCACTCCCGGGGAGGGATGGTCCAACTCGGCCTCGAACCAACGGTCGAAGGCACGGTCGAGGAGCTCGGAGGCAACATCGTCCGGCGCGGTCTCGAAGAGCGGGTCGACCTCGGCCTCGACCGGACGCTCGCGCAGGAGATCGGAGCAGAACGAATGAATGGTGCCGATGTGCGCCTGCTCGAGCTCGGCGAGAGCCGCGACGAGAAGCTCCTTCGATCGACCGCTCCCCGAGTCATGACGTGATTGCTCGAGCGCCTCCTCGATGCGGGCGCGCAGCCTGAGCTTGAGCTCACCGGACGCGGCATCGGTGAAGGTGACCGCCACCATCCGACCGAGAGTGGCCCGTCCGGTCCTCAGCACCTCGACCATGCGGCTGACCAGCGCGCTCGTCTTGCCGGTGCCGGCCGCCGCCTCGACAAGCAAGGTCTGATCGAGATCGTTGGCGATCCGGTCCCGTTCCGCCAGGTCGGCAAGAGAAGCGTGCACATCCACCGTCATGGCATCGTCACCGCATGTCGCGCATGATCTCGAGGAGACCCAGGTCCTGTCGCGGCTTGATGCGGACTCGCCTTTCCTCGTTCGGCCCGCAAACCGGACGGTAGTTGCAGTACCGGCAGCCGTCGGGGCGGGGCGCCGCGGGAAGGAACCCCGCCTGCAACCACCGATCGATGATCTCGATCACTCGACCGGCGACCTCCCGGCTCTCCTCGTCGAGTGGAACCACCCGCTCGGTATAGCCGCCGTCGGCGGTGCAAAAGTAGAGGCGCCCCGACTCGACCGGAGCCCCGAGCAGCTGCTCACAGGCGAGCGCGTAGAGGATGGGCTGCAGGTATTCGCCGCCGCCGACCACGAACCCCTCGCTCACCCGAACCTTCCCGGTCTTGTGGTCGGTCACTCGCAGCTCGCCGCTCGCCCGCCGCTCGACAAGATCGATGGAACCGCGGAGACGCAGGCCGCCGGCGATAGGGACCGCATCGGCGACGCTTTCCGGGTCGGACAACGCCCGCCGCCGCTCGTGACCGGCAAGTCCAAACGACAGCTCGAATCGATACGGCACCCAGCCGTCCTCGGCTTGCGCGTGCAGGCGGAGCCACTGGCGTAGATCGGCGCGGATCGAGCTCACTCCGTCATCCCATACCCTCGGGATGGCGGGTGCGAGCCTGTCCTTGTAATGAGCCGCAACCTGGTCGAGGGTGCGATCGAGCTCGCCCGAGGCTTGTTCGAGGTTCTCCGGACGCACCGGGAGCAGGCCGAGCTGCTGCAGTCGGGTGAGTGCCTCGAACTGCACCTCGTGGACGAGGGCGCCGCGGGTGAGGGGATCAATGGTCTCGATCGCCACCGGCTCCTCGCGGGGTTCGAGACGATGCACGGCATGGAGGAAGAAGCGATAAGGGCACGCGGCGAACCCTTGCAGTGCCGTCGGTGAATACGATCGAATGGGCAACTGATGGCGGGAGAGCGCCGCGAGGGCACGCTCATCCGCTCGCACCAGCCCATCGGCGGAAGTCCATTTCGCCCGCCAGCGATTGGCACGGGCTCGGAGCGCCCGGGCGAGGAATGCGTTCGCCGAGAGGAGATAGCGCGCACCGCCGGCCGCAGCCTCGGCATCGGCGCTCAACAGCGGATCGAGAACCGCGAGGTCGTACTCGGCCTCGTCGATCGCCTGCTCCGGGTGCGCCGGAGCCGGCCAGCCCAATCGCGCTCCCGATGCCGCCTCCGCCCGCCCCGCCAGCTCCTCGAATCCGGGGAGCCGGCCTTCGGCGGCGCGAAGAGCCTCGAGCGCATAGAACGACGCCACGCGCGGGCGCGCTTGCTCGACGTCGAGACGCGGGTAGGAAAGATGAATGCGCTCCCGAGCCGCTCCGACGGCGAGCCGGAGCATGAGCCGCTCGCTCTCGATCCGCGCCGGCTGAGTCTCGAGGCCGTCTCCATCCATCGCTTGCCGCGCCGCGTCGAGGAGGATGGGGTCCTCGGCGATCTTGCGCGGGAAGAGCCGCTCAGCGAGCCCCGGGACGAAGACCACGTCGAACTCCATTCCGCGAGCCGACTCGGCCGGTGCGATGAACACTCGCCCATAGCGGCGGCGCGGCGGCGGCTCGACCAGATCTCGAAGGCGCGGGGCGAGCACCAGCCGCACTTCCTCGAGGTCGACCGGCCCGACCGGAGCCATCGGCTCGAGCTCGGCCAAAACGGCGAGAACGAGGTCGGGGCGACGAAGAGCGGTCGCCGCCAGCCGGCGGAGCTCGACGAGCCACTCCCCCCATGCCGCCTTCATCCGCGAGAGCGCCGCCAGCCGGCGAATGAGAGGCAACGCGAACACGCGCAAGTGGGCAAGATCGGCGAGCGTCCGCTCGACCATGCCGATCCGCGTCTCATCGGCGTCATCGAGCCCGGCCCGGCGGAGCCGCATCTCTTCTTCGAGGCCGGCGAGGCGGCGTTCCCATCGCTCCGGATCGCCGCCAATCACCGCCGCATCGACGAGCAGATGCTCCCATCGCCAGGGAGCTCGCAATGTGCCGGCGACGATCGGAGTCGTCTCGGGATCGGCGAGGGTGATATCCGGCTCGTCGGGCGGCGGCGCCTCGGCGATCTCGGGAACCGCAAGAAGCGCATCATCGGGGGGAGCCCATGGTGCGCCGGCATCATCGTGAGCCGAAGACGGCGCACCGTTCCCCGGCATCTCCGGGACCTGGGCGAGCGACAGGTACTCGGCGAAGCGCCGAGCCGAGAGCCTCTCGGCCGCGCATTCAAGGAGCGCGAGCAACGCCCGACCCGCTGGATGTGGCCTCCTCACCCCGCGGGCGAAATGAGCCGGGATCTCCGCCCGCCCCAGAGCTTCTTCCAGATGGGCGCCGTACTCGCGCGGCGAGCGGAGAAGGATCGCCATGCGATCGAAGGCTACCCCTCGCGCTGCCTCGCCTTGAATCAGGCGGGCGATCTCGACGCATTCGCGCGCCTCTCCCGGAGCCGAGCGGAGACTCACCGTGGAGTCGAGTGGGCGAGGCGCCGGCGCCTCCTCCTCGAAAAGATGGACCTGGAGCGCGGACAGCGATGACGATGAGGGAGAAGCGCCGACGATCTCCCGATCACATCCGAGCGCACGCTCGAGCCTCGAGATGGCCCGCTCATCGGCCATCGGGGCCGTGGCGAAGACCTGAGGAGCGCGGCGAGCGAGCACCGATACGAGCTCGATCTCCCGCCCGCTCGCGATCGGCAGATCGAGCAGGAGCAGGAGGTGACCGACCGGGGGACGCAGCGGATTCTCCCGAGCGGCCGCGATCGCCGCCTCGAACACCTGGGCTCGATCGGCGAGCCGGGCCCGGGCGAGCTCGCGCTCGAGCCGAGAGAGGATGCCACCGAGATCGGG
>JBIOUT010000281.1:0-3562 GCA_044867365.1 Candidatus Eiseniibacteriota bacterium
GGCAAGCTCCGCCAGCTCTTCGAGCGACTCCTTCCATCCACCGCGGAGCCCGCCCTCCGCCACCGCGACGAGGAGCGCTCGCTCACGCCGATTGATTTCTGCTCTGACCTCGTAGATGTGCGATCACCTCGATTGGGGAAGGTTTGCCTCCATCAAGATTGCAGACGGCCGGCAGGCTCATGTTCCGGCCCTTGCTTCGCGGCCATGGGGTAGGTCTTGCGGATCACTCCCCGGGCGAAGGTGGCCTCGCCGTGCAGCGCGCTATGGACCGCCCGGCTGCCGTCGATGAGAGCCATGAACGCGCCACGATGGTCACCCACCGACAGTCGGAGGGGTACGTGGAGAGTCGATTCCTTCTTCTTCGCGCACGGATGCTCGCCCGACCAGGTGACCCGGCCCACCTCGATCCCATCCAGCTCGAGTCCGCCGCTGATTCCGACCAAGGTGACTGCGAAATCATTCTTGTTTTCCACGTTGATCTCAAGCAGCAGGTCGGCGATTCCTCCCGAGAGGCCGCGCACCTCGACGTGACCGAGCTTGATGGAGGGAGTCTCGATCTCATCGACCCGACAGCCGCTCGCGAACGAAAGCATGAGAACCAATGTTGCCGGCGGCATCGCCATGAGCGGTATCGCCCTGAGCCATGTCCTCCCTATGAATCCGTCGCGACTCACTGCCGGAACATCACTCGCTCGTTGGCGAAGAGGCGGAGAGCGACCCAGAGTCCGAGCGCGGCGACGACGATCGTGCTCGAAACGGCGAGCATGGTCTCCCCCCCAACCGAAGCTCCGCTCAGGATCTGTCGCTGAACCTGGGTCGTCCCGATGATCGGGATCAGGAAGGCCTCGGACGTCGGCTTGATCTCGGTCGTCACCGAGAGCACGGCGACCACCGCCACCAGGATCATGAAGTAGCTGGCAAAGGTCTGACCCTCTCGGGTGCTGCGTGCGAAACAGCCGGCCGCGAGAAGCAGTGAGCTGAGCAGCGCGGCGACCGGGAGGATCATCAGGAGGAGAACCACGATCGACCAGGCAGGCAGCACCAGGGGTCCATCGGCGAACGCGTTGGCGGATGCGGGGATGGAAAGAGTGAGGGTGAGGCCGATGAGCCCGACCACCCCGGCGAAGGCGGCGGTGGCGAACGTCGCCATGTACTTGCCGAAGAGAAGCTCGGTTCGAGAGGCGGCGCTCACCAGGATGGTTTCGAGGGTGCTCCGTTCCTTCTCGCCGGCGGTCGTGTCGATCGCCGTGTGGGCGGCGGCGCTGGCGATGAGGATCACCAGGAGATAAGGAACGAGCGCGCCGAGCACGTAGGCTCCCATCTGCGTTGCGGATGCCACGTTCTTGGCCTCGATCTTCGTCGCATCGACGAGGCCGCCGGCGCCGCCGAGGCGCTCGAGCTCGCGGCGCAGCAGATGATCCCGATATCGCTGGAGCGCAGTCTCGACCTCCTCTCGCGCACGGCGGGAGAGGACATCGGTCTGATCGTAGTAGAGGGTGATGGTCGACGGAGCCCCGGCAAGGACCGCCGCCTCATGTCCGGGGGGGACGACGACGACAACGTCCGCCACTCGGTCACGGATGGAGGCCGGCCCCAGGCCGGTGACGACGGTGATCCGGCCCGACTTCTGCATGGCCTCGACGAGGTGCGGGGCGTTCTCGTAGCCGGCGACCGCCACGGTCAGCGACGCCCGGGCTTCCCGTTCCCGGTTTGCCTGGCTGACCAGCGACACGGTAAGGATGGTGAGCGGATAGAGGGCGAGGGGGAGAACGAAGGCGAGGAGCAGGGTGCGACTGTCCCTGAGGGTATCCACCAGCTCCTTGCGGGCGACGGTCCAGCTACGATGCACGATGTGATCCGGTGGGGGGGGTCGCCTCCATCATAGCTCGGGCAACCGCTGCTGACGAGGCTTCTTGCTCTGCTGCGACTCCCGATTCCGCGACTCCGACCAGGGCCGCGAAGGCGTCCTCGAGGTCGGCGTACCCCGCTGCCAGCTCAGCCGGCCTGCCCTGGGCCAGGATCCTGCCTCGATGGATGATGGCGATATGGTCGCAGAGCTTCTGTGCCTCGGGCATGAGATGAGTGGAAAGCAGGACGCACCGGCCCTCGTTGCGAGCCTCGATGATCATCTGACCGACTTCGCGCGCGCCGAGGACGTCGAGGCCGGCGGTCGGCTCATCCAGAATCAGGACCGGAGGATTGCACATCAGAGCGCGAGCCAGATTGACACGTTGCTTGGTCCCGGTGGAGAGCTTCCCGACCCGCCGCGCGGACATTTCGCGAAGAGCAAAGCGATTGAGCAAGGCGGTCGCCCTCTCCTTGGCGGTGTCGAAGTCGAGCCCGGCCAGCTCTCCGAAATAGATCAGGACCTCGCGAGCGGTGAGGCGGTCGTAAAGACGGGTGTCCCCGGAGAGATAGCCGATCTGCCGCCGAACCTGGTTGGGAGCGGTGGCGATATCGTATCCCCCCACCAGCGCCCTTCCCGATGTCGGCTTGAGCACGGTCGCCAGCATTCTCAGGGTGGTGGTCTTGCCGGCGCCGTTGAGGCCGAGGAGCCCGAACACCTGCCCGCCCCGGGCGCTGAAGGAAACGCCGTCGACGGCGCGAACTGCGCCCGCGCCGTCGCCGAATACCTTGGTGAGCTCGCTGACTTCGATGGTGCTCATGATCCCGCAACGTTACAGGCAGAGCGAGAGGCGATCAACATGATCGCGGCCCGGATGTTGCATCTTCGCGCATTCGCGTCACGCCGAGCTTCACGTGGTGAGCCTCATGTCGCCGGAGATCGGCGCGACCCGAGCCGAGCCGGCCAGAAGAGTGCGAGGTCGAGGATCTCGGCGAGCCGCCCGCTTCCTGCGAGTCCGCGCAGGCGCTGGCGATCCGCGGTGGTCAGCGCACCCGATCGCACCAGGAGCAGGTTGTAGGCGACGAGCATCGCCATGGCGACCATGATCTCGGCGAAAGGAAGGGTGGGTCCGAGCAGACGGGCGGCGGCATAGCCCGGCCCGGCGCACACGATCCCGCAACCAAGCACCCGTCCGAGCGCCCCTACGTCCCAGATGATGCGCGCCACCCGATGCGCGGCGATCACATTCCAGACGGTGGTCGCCGCGGATGATGCCACCTGAGCGAGGACGATGCCCATGAGCCCGTAACGCGGCATGAGGAGGATCCCGAGCGCCACGTAGAGGCCGAGCCAGAGGACATCGGAGAGGAGAGCGAGCTGGATGCGCTCGATGGCGCGCAAGAGCGTCGTGATCGGAGCATAGAAGCTCATGAGCACGACCGAGAGGGTGAGGACGCGGAGGAGCGCCGCCGCCGTCATGAAGGAGGGGTTGGCCACCACCAGCACCGCCGCTTCGGAGGCCACGAAGACGAGCGAGGTGACGAGGACCCCGAGCGCGAACTGGATCTTCAATAGGAATCCGGCGTCGCGGCGCAGCTCCTCGCGCCGGCCGAGCTCCCAGCGGCGGGTGATTTCGGGCGAGGCGACCTGAAGCGGCGCCGCGAGGAGTCGCTTGAGGAGGAAGGTCACCCGTTCGGCGACGAAGAAGATGGAGAC
>JBIOUT010000282.1:0-4607 GCA_044867365.1 Candidatus Eiseniibacteriota bacterium
GTCAACCGCTGGTTCCCGGTCTCGAACACGACGAGATAGACGCCGCTTGACTGAGGAGCTCCCGATGCGTTGCGTCCGTTCCAGGTTGTCTCGTGGTGGCCTGCGCTGAGCGTGCAGTCGACGAGACGCGTCACCTCACGCCCGTTCACATCATGGATGGAGATCCGTGCATGACCCTGGGCAGCCAGGGTGAAACGAATGGTGGTCGAGGGGTTGAAGGGGTTCGGGCTCGGCGGTTCGAGAAGAGGTCGAGCGACGGGGGCGCCGGCATCGGCGACATCGGTCGTGGCCTCGAAGGTGAAGCGGTGGACGGCCAGCGGCGCCGGGCGCGGACGAGCCGCGGTGCGGCCGCTGAGATCGCGAGCGACGATGTAGTACTCGACCTGCGTGCCCGCGGGTTGCCCGGGAATCGAAGCGGCATACCAGTCTGGTTGCTCTTCCGGAGCAAGAGGCACGATCGTGTAATCGGGCGCGGCGGCGATCCGCCAGTGAAGGGCGGTAGCCGACATGTTGAGCCCCGCCTCGCTCCGGTCGTCGATGGTGACCAGGATCGGGACCGGTGTCTCGGCGATCCCCTGCTCGACCGGGTTGTGATCCATGCGCAAGAGATAGCGATCGAAGATCCCCATCACCCGGCAATGGAGGGCATCGTCGGTCAGCCACCCCGAATAATAGACGCCGATCACTTCGTAGCCGGGCATGTTGTCACGATAGACCTGGAGCGCCGCCTCGTCTTCGGCGGGACGGTTGAAGGTGGGAACCAGCACCTTGTTGTTGATGATCAGCGAGTTGGTGTAGGAGGCAACCCCCGAGGGTATCGGGCCGCAATAGACGCGGACGACCCGGAACGGGCGCCCGTATTTGTTGGTGAGCCCGGCGATAGTGATCGCATTGGCCTCGAGCTCCGGATAATCGGGATGATTGGGCGCTACCTGCTTGACGAGAACCGTCTCCTCGTCGAGGAGCTTTCCCCAGGTGTCGATGTGATGGATCCCGGTGGGTGAGATGTCGGGCAGGACGTCATAGGTGTCCACCCCGTAATAATCGAGCATGAACTGGGCGATCTGGGCGTGGCTCATGCTCGCGTTCTCGTTCCAGACGAGATCGGTGGAGTACGAGAGCCCATGGCCCTCAGTCATGTAGTTGCCGCCGGTGTGCCAGAGGTCATGGGTGACGACGGGGATCCCCCACAGCTGGGCTAGAACCCGCGGGATCTGGTCGTCGTCGGGGCGCGCCGGCCGGTTGTAGAAATGATCGAGGATCACCTGGTCGCCGTTGCCGTCGAAGACGAACCAGGGGCCGTAATCGCGAGTCCAGATCGAGTTGTTGGGAGCGACGACCCACTCGACCCTGGACAGGTTCACGCCCTGAGCGGTGAAGTTGGCCACCGCCTGGCTGTAATAGACCTGGTCCACGATCACATGGATCATGACGTCCTCGGCGAGCTCGTTGATCAGGCTGTAGGGAATGCCGAGGGGATAGCGGATGAGAGCTCCGGTGGCCGGCTCGAACTCGGCGACGTTACGGACAGGAGCGAGGGGAGGCGGGTCGGAGATGCCCGTCTCGCGCTGGAAGAGCGCCCGGAAGGCCAGCTCCTCGGGCGTCTCGCCGATCGGGAGGAGCTCCTCTTCACCGTCGACCGAGCGCTCGGCATCGGCGGTAGGCACCGAGGGGAGCCGGAGGAGTCCGAGTAAGAGGGCAAGAACCAGGGGAATCAGGGGGGGGAGACGCAAGCGGCAAGGCTCCTCGGCTGCGACCTGGAGGGTGGGGCCGGAATCTATTCCGGCACAGGCGATCCATTGTATCCGGTGTCGCCGTCGCCGGCCAGGCTGGCCGTACCCGCACGCTGACCGGTCGCCGGCATGTTCCAGCTGAAACATGCACCCGGCCGGCGGTCGATCGGTGAGGCCCAGTGGTCTCCTGGGGCGTCAAGCGGGTGACGGGGGGAGTCAGCGTCCCTCGATTCCTGCCGTCCAGTTGACGACCACGGTCGTCTTCGCAATGGCGGCCGCGTTGCCAGGCACCAGGAGCAAGAAGCGCTGGCCGTCCGGGGCTGCGGCGTAGCGATTGCGGGTCAGGAAGCTGGGGTCGAGGACGACGCTGAAGAGGGGATGGGGGGTGCTCGCCTCGAAGCTCGGGCCTGTCGTGACGTCGACGGCCCAGATCCTGAAATCCGGGGACAGGTAAAAGAGCTCCTTCCCGTCCCGGCGCCATTGCGGCTCGACGCCGCCCTGGGTCGAGACTTGCCACTTTCCTCCCCCCTCGGGAAAGGACTGGACGTAGATCTCGGGCCGCCCTGATTCGGCCGACGTGTAGGCGACGCATCGCCCGTCAGGAGAGAAGCGAGGCTGGGCTTCCGGGAAAGGGGTAGAGCTGAACGGTCTGGGCTCGTGTCCCGAGGAATCCACTGTCCAGAGGTCGAACCCGGTCTTGGGATCCTGTGCGAAAAAGCTGATCAACCGCCCGTCCGACGACCAGTCGCAGGGAATCTTGGCCGACTCGTTGACGAGGAACGGCTGGTCGGTGCCGCCGCCGCTGGCCGGCTTGATGAACAAATTGAGGAGTCCCCCACGATCAGACGTGAACACGACGCGCGAGCCGTCGGGAGACCAGACTGCCGCCGCGTCGTTGGCGGGATCGAAGGTGAAACGCGAATTGACCCCGCGGGCGAGATCGAGGATCCAGATGTCCGTCGTTCCACTCCTTGCATCGACGATGTCGACCGCCACCCGGCGTCCATCCGGTGAAATGGCGGGTTCCGCGTAGTCGGCGGGCCCGGCCACGCTTCCGACCTCGTGTCCAGTGCGATCGACCCAGACCAACCTTTCGGCTCCGGCGGCTGTCCCCGATTGATACGCGAGGACCCCGTTCCGCGAGACCGAGAAGAAGGCATGGCCGTCGAGACCGGCGTCGACCGGATCGGCGATGGGGAAGGGCTCGCCTTCGAGCCGAAAGCTATCGGCATCGAAGCGCTGCGCCATGAGGGTTCGCTCGCGAACGAAGAGGAGATAACCGGGGGGAGCGTATTCGGCGCGCGAATAGTTGCCTGGGAAACGTTTCGCTTCGGGCGAGCCCAGCTTCCCGACCTTGAGCGCTGTATCCTCTTGCTGGCGCCCGGAAGCAAGATAGAGAAAATGGCGGTCGTCCGGGAGAAACTGCGGCCAAGCATGGAATGTCTCGCGCTGCCCACGGTCCATTGAGGTTGCCGCAGTCGGGATGCCGCCGCCTGCGGGGACAATGCGCAGCGAGTCATTGAAGCCGCCGTCGAAGAGAATCATCCCCTCCCCGCTCCAGGAGCCGTCCGCGCCGCCCAGAGCGTCGCATACCGTCTGCACATTGCCACTGGCAACCTCGATCTTCTTGAGCCTTCCTCCGGCGAAGAAGCCGAGATTGCGGCTGTCCGGAGACCAGAAGGGGCGGTGGGCCCCATCGGTGCCTGCGAGAGCCCGGGGCTCGAGCGTCGCGATCGGTCGGAGCCAGAGACGCGAGACTCCCGTCGAGTCGGTCGCGTTGAAGGCGATGGTTCGACCATCGGGAGAGACGCGCGGTGCGCCGATCGACCTCGCTCCCGGGGGTGGCGGGATGGCGAAGCGGATCAACTCCGGTCGATGAGAAGCACGGGTCACGAGGACCACGGCGAGCACCGCCGCACAACGAAGGCGATGGCGGCGGTCATCCATGCCATGCGCTCCCGGCTCCGGCGGCGGGCGACGACCGGCGCGGGTACACCTGCTTGTGAGCCGCCCTCGGCGATCCAGCGCAGTTCGAGGGCGACATCGTGGGCGGTTTGCCAGCGATCCTCGGGATCCTTGGCCAGGCAGGTGCGGATGACGCGATCGAGGGCGGGCGGCGTCATCGGGGCGAGGCTCGTGATCGGCCGTGGCTCTTCCCGGAGAATCGCGGCGATGAGACTCGCCTGGCTTCGGCCTTCGAAGGCGCGGCGCCCGGTCGTCATCTCGTAGAGTACGGCGCCGAACGAGAAGATGTCGCTTCTCCCGTCGGCTTCCTTCCCCTCGAGCTATTCGGGGGACATGTAATTGAAGGTGCCGAGAATCGTCCCTTCGGCGGTGAGCGGACTCGTGATGGTGGGGGAGTTGTCGATGTCGCCTTGCGCTGCCGCGTTTGTCGCCATGCGCGGGCTCCGGATCGGGTGATCATGATGTTCCCGGGCTTGAGATCGCGATGCACGAGCCCGAGGCGATGGGCCTTGTCGAGCGCCTCGGCGATCTGACCGCCGAAGCGGAGCACATCCGCGATGGGGAGCGCACCCTGCTCGAGTCGCGAGGCGAGGGTCTGGCCTTCGAGATGCTCCATGACCAGGTAATAGACGTCCCCCTCTCGGCCGACGTCATGGAGGGTGCAGATGTGCGGGTGATTGAGATTCGAGATGGCGCGCGCCTCGCGCTCGAAGCGCTGGCGCGCCGGTGCGCTCGAGGCGAGCTGTGATGGGAGCACCTTGATGGCGACGGTGCGCTCGAGCCGGGTGTCGCGGGCCCGGTAGACTTCGCCCATGCCGCCGGCGCCGATGAGATCGAGGATTTCGTAGGGACCGAGACGGACCCCGCGCGTGAGCCTCACTTCCGCATTTTAGCCGCGCCGTGACCATC
>JBIOUT010000283.1:0-2283 GCA_044867365.1 Candidatus Eiseniibacteriota bacterium
GAGTCCGAGGTTCGCCGCCGGCTCGACCATGCGGTCGAGGAGCTCGCTCAGGTTGCCTTTTACGACTACTTCGTAGTCAATACCGACATCGATCACGCCGCCGAGCAGGTGACCGCGATCCTGGCGGCGGAGAGGCAACGCGTGACTCGGCTTGCCGGCGGGCTCAAGTCGCTGATGCGCGGAGCTCCCCGAGAAGCGCCTGCCGCCGATCCCGCGCGGGGGGCGGCGCCGGCCTGACCGCGAGGGCGAGAACCTTGGTTGCCGCTCAGGGGTTCGAGGGGAAGCCTTTCCACCGCCAGTAAGGGATCGCAGGGCGCACGATATGCTCCGTGGTAGCCACGTCATCCTCGGCGTCACCGGCTCGATTGCCGCCTTCAAGGCGATCGAGATCCTGCGCCGCCTCACCCTCGACGAGGGAGCGCGGGTCACCACCATCCTCACCCGCAACGCCACCCGCTTCGTCGGCCCGCTCAGTTTCAGCGTCCTTTCCGGGCGTCCATGTCTCATCGACCAATTCGAGGCCGAAGAGATGCGTGCCAGCTTCATCCCTGCCGATGAGCCGGGACGGGTGCCGATGGTCCACATCGACCTCGCGCATCAGGCCGATCTGGTTGTCGTCGCTCCTGCCTCCGCCAATCTGATCGGGAAGCTGGCCTCCGGAATCGCGGATGATCTCCTCACCGTCACGCTCATGGCGACGACGGCGCCAATCATTCTCGCTCCGGCCATGAACACCCACATGTGGGAGAACCCGATCGTCCAGGCCAATGTCGACAAGCTCGCCCGGCTGGGTTATCGCTTCGTTGGTCCGGTCGCCGGTGATCTCGCCTGCGGCGAAGGTCTTGGCCGCCTTGCCGACCCCGATCAGATCGTCGCCGCTTGCCAAGAGATGGTTTCTGAACGGCAAGCGCCGAGCGAGATCGAAGGCAAGGGCTCCAATGGGCCAAGAAGACGGTCCCCGATCTCGGCTCCCTCGAGCGTGGATGCAGGGAGCTCGGTGGAAAACCCGGCGCCGCTTCGTGGCCGAACGGTGCTCATCACCGCCGGTCGCACCGAAGAGCCCATCGATCCCGTACGAACCCTCTCGAACCGCTCGAGCGGCAAGATGGGTTACGCGCTGGCGGCGGCGGCCCGCGACCTCGGAGCGCGGGTGGTGCTCGTGACCGGCGCTTCCTCGGTGTCTCCGCCGGCAGGAGTCGAGGTGCACGAGGCCTCGACCGCGGAAGCCATGCGGGCTCGAGTCCTCGCCGAGCTCGGGGGCGCCGACGCCTTGATCATGGCCGCCGCGGTCGCGGACTATCGGCCGAAGGTGGTGCATCCCGACAAGATCCGGAGAAGTCCACAGGTTCTCCACCTCGAGCTCGAGCCCACCGCCGATATCCTGGCCGAGGCGGGAAAGCACAAGGGGCGGCGAGTGCTGGTGGGTTTTGCACTCGAAACCGCCGCCGACGGGCTGACGAGCGCCCGCGAGAAGCTCGAGGCCAAGAACCTCGATCTCGTGGTCCTTAATCAGGCCAATGAAGCGATCGGAGCCGAGACCAATCGCGTGACCCTCGTCGATCGCGAGGGCGATCGCGCCCTGCCGGTGCTTCCCAAGGCGGAAGTCGCCCGAGTCATCATTGCCGACATCGTTCGGCGCTTGGGTCCCGGGCCGAAGGGGAAGCGGTGAGCGAGCGGCGCCAGCTCCTCGAGGAGCTCAAGCGGTCGATCGTCCTCGAAGTCGGGGCCGGTCGGGGTCGAGTGCTCGACGGCGAGCTACGGGAGAAGCTCGACCGGCTACGCCGGGAGGATCCTGCCGGGTTGCGGGCATCGGCACCTGTCGGGTTCACGGCTCCAACCCCCGCCATACCCGTGGCGATGAAGCTCGATGGTCCGGGGCTCGGGGGAAGGCAGGAGCAAATGGCCGGGCTCGCAGTCCGAGCGGAGGCGTGCACGGCGTGCGGGCTCCACGCCACCCGCAATCGAGTGGTCACCGGGACCGGCGCTCTCGATGCCGCGCTCATGCTCGTGGGCGAGGCTCCAGGACACGACGAGGACCAGACGGGAGAGCCGTTTGTCGGTCGGGCCGGTCAGCTTCTCAACCGCATCCTGGCGGCGATCGGGCTCGAGCGGGGCGAGGTCTACATAGCCAACGTGCTCAAGTGCCGGCCGCCCAACAATCGACCGCCGGCGCCGGCCGAGATCGAAACCTGTTCTCCTTTCCTCTTCGAGCAGATCGGGATCGTCCAGCCGCGGGTGATCTGCGCTCTCGGGCGTTTCGCCGCTTCGACCCTGCTCCGCACC
>JBIOUT010000284.1:0-3114 GCA_044867365.1 Candidatus Eiseniibacteriota bacterium
TCGAAGCCATCACCCCTCGAATCCGATCCGCAAACGCGGTCGCCTCCCATCGAGCCATCACCCCTCGACTCCGACCCGCAAACGCGGTCGCCTCCCTCGAGGATCACCCCCCTTGTATCCGGCGCGCAAACGTTGTCGCCTTTCCACGAACCGTTCGCCACATCTATTTAATAGATTGCAAAGATCAGGCCATTCAGACATGCGGAGGTGGCCGATTTCGAGCCGGAATGCGCCCCTTGGGGCCAATGCAATCTCACCTCGCAACAACACGTGCGAGCAATGCAAACTCCGTTACCAGAATTGACCACTTCGTTAGCAATGATATTCAATGCTGCGGGACGAGGTCGCCAGATCCGAGAGGCTCGACCCCTTGTGACCTCCGTCCACGCGTCGGCGGAAAAGATGCGGGGTAGACTACAGCCGTTAGTTGCCCAGACGCTCCTTAAGCTTCTGGGTGAGCTTGGGCAAGATCTCAAACAGATCACCGACGATTCCGTAGGTGGCGACCTTGAAGATCGGCGCCTCGGCATCCTTATTGATAGCGACGATGACATCAGATGTCCGCATCCCCGCAAGATGCTGGATCGCACCAGAAATGCCGCATGCAATATAGAGGCGCGGACTCACCGTCCGCCCGGTCTGCCCCACCTGGTGCGCATAAGGAATCCAACCGGCGTCGACAACCGCACGCGATGCTCCGACGGCGGCTCCGAGCACCTGGGCGAGGTCGCGGACAAGGCTGAAGTTCTCCGGCTTCTGCAAACCCCGGCCCCCCGAGACCACGATCTCGGCGTCCTGGAGGTTGACTTGGCCGTCGCCACCGCCGGGCAAGAACTCGAGCACCCTCACCCGCTCGAACTCGGCGTCATCCACTACCACCTCGACCTTCACCACTTCACCCTGTCGCCCGCCTTCTTCCCCAGGAACAGGAAATGCCTTCGCTCGGACTGCCGCCACGACCGGGCTCGAGAGACTGGTGACATCGATCAACCGATTGCCGCCGAAGCACGGCCGCTCGAACCGAAAGCCCCCTTGAGCTGCTTCGATCGCCATCACATCCACCGCCAGGCCGCAATCGAGCGCCGAAGCGACCCCTGCCGCGTACTCCTTGCCGCGGAAGGTCGAGGGAATGAGAACCAAGTCGGGTTGGTCGCGCCGGACGACGTCCGCCGCTGTGCGCACGAAGGGAGTGAACCGATAGTCCTTGAGTCCCGCATGCTCGGCGGCCAGCACCCGATCGGCGCCGCGAGCAAAAAGAGCCGGAGCCAAACGCGCCGCCTCCGCCGCCTGCACCAGGCAATCGACGCCCTTCTCACTCCCGCAGAGTTGCCTTGCCTTTCCGAGGAGCTCGAATGTGACCGGCGCCACTTCGCCGCGATCGAGCTCGGCAATGATCAGAATGCGCACCTCGACCTCCCTTACGCGATCACGGCGGCCACCTTATCTATCACCGATCATCTCGGCGGCCACGTCACCGCTCCCTCGCTCACTTCGGCGCCCACGCATCACCTTCCTCACCCGATCATCTTGGCGGCCACGAGACGTTCGACGAGCTGATTGACCGCGCCATCGACTTCCCCCTGGAAGATTTCTCCTGCCGGGCGCGGCGGCGGCATCTTGACCTCACCCATGCGTACCGCAGCTCCGCGCCGCCCGATTTCGCCCTCGTCGAGGCCGAGATCGGAGGGAGTCCAGGTCGGGATCTCCTTCTTCGACGCTTTACGAATATTGATGAGCGACGGATAGCGAGGCTGATTCATGTCCTTCTCGGCGGTCAGCACCAAGGGCAATCGGGCCTCGATCACCTCGCGCCCTTTCTCCAGCATCCGCTCTGCCTTGAGCAGCCGCGCCGACCAATCGACGCTCACCACCTTGGTGACGAGCGTCAGGACCGGGAGTCCGAAGAGTGCCGCCAACCGAGGCCCGACCTGGTGCATCTCGCCGTCGATCGCCCGCTTGCCGCAGAGGATGAGATCGAAGTCGCCGAGCTTCTTGATTGCGGCGGCGAGCGCACGGGCGGTCGAGCGGCCGTCGGCGCCCTCGAAGGCGGGATGGTCGAGAAGCACCCCATCGTCGGCGCCCATCGCCAGGCATTCGCGGATGGTCTCTTTGGTGCGCTCGGGGCCCATGGCCAGGATAATCACCTTCCCCCCGTTCTGCTCGCGCATGCGGATGGCTTCCTCCACCGCGAACTGATCATAGGGGTTCAGGATCTTGGTCGCCTTGTCAATGGTGAGCACCTGAGTCGCCGGATCCCACTCGACCTGAGTCGGAGTCTCGGCCACCTGCTTGATGCAGACGATGGCAATCATCGCCCTCCACCTCCCACCGGCTTGACGCCGGACGACTTCACCATCGCCATGATCCCCGAGTCGCCGAGCACCCGGTCGGATTCCTTGGCTCGAGCGAAGATGAGCTTGACCAGAGCCGCGTCCGGGACGATGCCGCGCTGCTCGAGCCAGAAGATGACATTCGATTCTCCGGACATCGGCCCGATCTCGATCCGCTGCTCGCCGCCGAAGAGATGGGCGGGCACTCCGGAATAAACCAGATCGGCGAGCAGGAGATCGCCCTTGCGCAGGGCTTTGATCACCGCCGCCGCATGCACCCCGGTGCCGGTGCGGAAAGCGTCGGCCCCGACCACCGGATAGTTGACCGGGATCGGCACGCCGCTCGATTCGGACACCCGACGGCAATACTCGCCCAGAGCCGAAAGATCGTTGTCGATCCACCCGAGGAGACGGAGATTGACCAGCACCTGATCGAGGGGAGTGTTCCCCACCCGCTCCCCGATGCCGAGCGCGGTGCCGTGCACTCGGCTAACCCCGGCTTCGAGGGCGGCGATCGTGTTCACGACCCCGAGCCCGCGGTCGTTATGCCCATGCCAGTCGAGCTTCACATCGGCGTTCTCGTCGGCAACCAACTTGCAAGTGAACTCGACCAGGGCCTTGACCCCGCGCGGGGTGGCATGACCGACCGTGTCGCAGAGACAGAGCCGCCGGGCGCCGGCCCGGATGGCGGTCTTGAACAGCTGGGCGAGAGTCTCCGGCTGCGCGCGCGTCGTGTCCTCGGTCACGAACATGACCGGGATCCCTCGCTTCACGGCGTAGCTCA
>JBIOUT010000285.1:0-4214 GCA_044867365.1 Candidatus Eiseniibacteriota bacterium
ATGTTTGGGGAAGCTTCGGCCAGCCTTACTCGGGCGATTGTGCCGATGACGGAGGCATCAACGGAAACTTCTCGGCGGATCCGATGTTCTGCGATGCTGCATCTGGCGATTATCGACTCAGGCCAGAATCCCCCTGTGCGCCGGCGAACTCTCCGCCGGGATGTGGGTTGATCGGTGCTCTTCCTGTCTGTGAGATGACCGCGTTGGACAACAGGCCTCCTGTGCCTCGATTGAAGTTTGAGATCCAACCGAATCCAGTGAGCAATATGACCGAGTTCAGATGGGATGAATGGGCCGTACCAACGACTCTGGAGATTTACGACGGGGCCGGCCGGCTCGTCGACCTCATCCGACCGAGTGGCTCGCAAGTCGAGTGGACTCCGCCGCTCGGCGCACGGCAAGGCGTCTATTTCGCGCGACTTAAGACCAGGGAGACCACGAGCGTGGTGAAGTTCGTGGTAATCCATTGATTCTTCGTAGAGGTTGCTCGCGACAGCTCTCCGGAGATATCCTTCGCTGCCCGTGTCGGTTCGCTTCAGGAATCTCATGAATCCAACCACTTCCTCAGCCCCCTCACCGAGCACTACCGCCCGCTCCGCGATTCGTGCGCCGCGGGGGACCGCGATCTCTTGCAAGGGGTGGATCCAAGAGGCGGCGCTCCGCATGCTCATGAACAACCTCGATCCCGAGGTGGCGGAGCGGCCGGAAGAGCTTGTCGTTTACGGCGGCTCGGGGAAGGCGGCGCGGAGCTGGGAAGCGTTCGACGCCATCGTGCGCGAGCTCCGCCGGCTCGAGAACGACGAGACCCTTCTCGTCCAATCGGGGAAGCCGGTCGGTGTCTTCCGTACTCATCCTTTCTCGCCGCGCGTCTTGATCGCCAACGCCAACCTGGTGCCGGCCTGGGGGAATTGGGACGAGTTCCGCCGCCTCGAGAATCTCGGCCTCACCATGTACGGCCAGATGACCGCCGGGAGCTGGATCTACATCGGCACCCAGGGAATCCTCCAGGGCACCTTCGAAACCCTGGCGGAGCTCGCGCGCCAGCACTTCACCGGATCGCTTGCGGGACGCATCGTCTTGACCGGCGGCCTCGGTGGCATGGGTGGTGCGCAGCCGCTCGCCGTCACCATGAATGGCGGCGTGTGTCTCGCGGTGGAAGTCGATCCCGAGCGCATCGAACGCCGACTCCGCACGCGCTATCTCGATCGCAGCACGGCGTCGCTCGACGAGGCGCTCGACCTCGCCGAGAACGCGCGCAAGACCCGGACCCCGCTCTCTATCGGGCTCCTCGGGAATACCGCCGAGGTTCTTCCCGAGCTCGTTCGCCGCGGGTTCCATCCGGATGTCGTCACTGATCAGACCTCGGCTCACGACGCCCTGAACGGCTATGTCCCCGCCGGGATTCCGTTCGCTCAGGCCATCGATCTCCGCCGCACCCGTCCCACCGAATACGTGCAGCGCGCCATGGAGTCGATCGCCGTCCACGTTCGTGCGATGCTCGACTTCCTCAGCAAGGGGAGCGTCGTCTTTGATTATGGAAACAACATCCGCGCGCAGGCGCAGTCGGCCGGTGTGAAGCGCGCCTTCGATTTTCCGGGGTTCGTGCCCGCCTACATCCGCCCGCTCTTCTGTCGGGGCAAGGGCCCCTTCCGCTGGGCAGCGCTCTCCGGCGATCCCGCCGACATCGCCATAACTGACCGCGCCATCCTCGATCTCTTCCCCGATGATCCGGTGCTCGCCCGATGGATCCCGCTCGCCCGGGAGCGGGTCGCCTTCCAGGGACTCCCGGCGCGCATCTGCTGGCTCGGCTACGGCGAGCGCGACAAGGCAGGTCGCGTCTTCAACGATCTCGTCCGCCACGGTAAGGTGAAGGCGCCGATCGTCATCGGCCGCGATCATCTCGACGCGGGCTCGGTGGCGTCACCCTACCGCGAGACCGAGGCGATGAAGGACGGATCGGACGCGATCGCCGACTGGCCGCTCTTGAATGCGCTCCTCAACGCCGCCTCGGGAGCCGCCTGGGTGTCGATCCATCACGGCGGCGGCGTCGGCATCGGCTATTCGATCCATGCGGGCATGGTGTGCGTGGCCGACGGCAGCGACGACGCCGATCTCCGTCTCGATCGAGTCCTCACCAACGATCCCGGCACCGGAGTGGCACGCCACGCCGACGCCGGTTACGAAGAGGCACGCGCCGCAGCCCGCGAGCTTGACGTCAGTATCCCGATGGAGGAGAAGCCCTGAGCGCTCATGCGGGTGCCGCACTCGTCCTCCTCCTCATCGGTCTTCCCGCGATGTCCGATTCGAGCGTTCCGGGGCCGCGAGTCCTGATGCAATTGCACACCGACCTCACCGACATTCCCTACGTCGACGGTAGCGCCGACCCGAAGCAGATGCTCGATCTCTTCGTGCCGAAGGTACAGCCCGGCCTGCCCAATCCATTCCCGGTCGCCGTCTTCGTGCATGGGGGCGTGTGGGCGCTCGGTGACCGCAAGAAGTTCGAGAACGTCGGCAAGGCGTTGGCTCGGCGGGGCATCCTGACCGCCGTGCTGAGCTACCGGCTGGCGCCGGCGTCGAAGTATCCCGCGCAGATCCAGGACGTGGCGAGCGCCGTCACCTGGCTCGCGGCGCATGCGGCGGAGCACGGAGGCGCCCCCAAGCGGATCGTTCTCATCGGCCACTCGGCGGGAGCGCAACTCGTCTCTTTGATCGCTCTCGACGAACGCTGGTTGCGCGGGCATCCCGAGACGCGCCATGCGATCGCCGGGATCATCGCCCTGAGCGGCATCTACGACCTCGAGGAACCCTTCGGTGATCCGGGACAGGACACGGGGAAAGATTACGTCGCACGGGCCTTCGGCGCTCGCTCGCCGATCTGGCACGAAGCATCGCCGGTCCGGCATCTCGAGCCCAGGCGCAATATCCCCTTCCTTCTCGTCATGGCCGAGCGGGACTATGCCGGCATCCGCAATCAGACGGTGATGATGGAAGCGGCGATGCGAAACGCGGGTTGGAAACCGGAGCTCATGGATATCGCCGCGCGCGATCATGACAGCCTGGTGAGCGAGATCGGTAGGGACCGGGATCCGACGACCGAGACGATCGTCGCCTTCGCACGTCGAGTGATGCATCCAGGCGATAAGCCGTCGCGATGACCCCGATCCGGGCGACTCTCGTCATCCGCGGGGCGAGCGAGGTCGCCACGATGGCCGCAATCGAGGAGCGGTCGCGGGCCGCCGGCGGAGTCGCTTCTCCCTTAGGTCCGGCGCGGGGGCAGAGCCTCGGTGAGCTCGGCCTCGTGCCTCATGGTGCAGTGGCCATCGAGGGCGAGCGCATCGTCTGGGTGGGTCCCGAGTCCGAGATTGATACCGCTGTTCGCCCGACACCGGAGGCGACGATCATCGATGCCGAGGGTGGGACCGTTCTTCCCGGGTTTGTCGATCCGCACACCCACTTACTCTTTGCGGGCGATCGGTCCGACGAGTTCGCGCTCCGCGGGCAAGGCGCATCCTACGCCGAGATCGCCGCTCGGGGCGGCGGAATCCTCGCCAGCGTTCGCGCCCTTCGCGCCGCTCCCGACGGCGAGATCCTCGATCGGGCGGCGCGCAGCCTCGACCAGATGCTTCTCCTCGGGACGACGACGGTCGAGGTGAAGACGGGGTACGGTCTAACGACCCGTGATGAGCTTCGCGGGCTCGAAATCGCGTCCGAGCTCGATCGGCGTCATCCGGTGGACGTCGTTCCCACCTTCCTCGGCGCCCATGCCGTGCCTCCCGAGCACCGCGACGAGCCCCGGCGTTATGTCGAGCTCGTCGTCGACGAGATGCTGCCGGCGGTGGCGGAGCAGGGCATCGCCCGCTTCTGCGACGTCTTCTGCGAGCCCGGATACTTCAGCGGCTCACAATCGCGAACGATCCTCGAGGCGGCGCGCCGCCGCGGTCTCGCACTCAAACTCCATGCCGATGAGTTCGAGGATTCAGGCGGTGCAGCGCTCGCCGCCGAGCTCGGCGCCGCCTCCGCCGACCATCTCATGGCGGTGGGGGAGGAGGGGATCACTCGTCTCGCCGCGAGTCCGACCATCCCCGTCCTCCTTCCCGGAACGTCCTTCTTTCTCGGAATGACTCGCTTCGCTCCGGGACGGCGACTCGCCGATCGCGGGCTGCCGCTCGCGATCGGCACCGATTTCAACCCCGGAAGCTCGATGGTGGCTTCGA
>JBIOUT010000286.1:0-8429 GCA_044867365.1 Candidatus Eiseniibacteriota bacterium
ATCCCCGGCCTCGATCGCAGCGCCGGGCGCAACCTTGACCGCCACCACTTTCCCGGTCATCGGCGCCCGCACCTCATTTTGCGCCGGCCCCGCAGAAGCCGCGGCGCGACGACCTCCGTCCCGAGCGAAGAAAGCCGACCGCCCCGACCAGCCGACCCAGACGCCGTCCGAGGTCCGCGCCACCGCGATGCGGTGAACCTTCCCTCCTTGTTCAATGGTGATCCAGCTCATCGGACTTGGGATTCCGCCCCCTGGCCGAGACGGAATCCTCCCAGGCGATGCCAGGGCGAAAAGCGATCGGCACCGTCGGCTGCCGGGTCGTCCCCTGCAGGGCCGTTGGCTGCCTGGCCGCCGCCGGCGACCCCGGCGCTCACCGCCAGCGCCTGCTTGGCCGCTCGCCGAGCTTCCTCCGGAGGCTCGGGTGCTTTCCAGCTCCGGGATTCGAGGCTCGAGGTCGTCGTCTCGCCGCGGGCGAAGAAGTCGCTTTCGAGAACATCGAGCAAGAACGACTGATTGGTCGCGAGCCCGAGGAGGGTGGTGGCGCGAAGCGCCTCGATGAGGCGCTGCCTCGCCTGTTCGCGGTCGTTGCCCCAGGCGATCATCTTGGCCAGCAGAGGGTCGTAGTAAGGAGTGATCGCCATGCCTTCGCGGATCCCCGTATCGATGCGGAGATTCGGCCGGGCCGGCCACTCGAGGAGCAGAATTTCGCCGGTCGATGGCAGGAACTCGCGGTAAGGATCTTCGGCATAGAGACGGCTCTCGATGGCATGACCGCGGGGCGGCACCGCATCTGGGAGCGCCCCACCGATGGCCACCTCGATCTGGGCGCGTACGAGGTCGATGCCCGTCAACATCTCGGTCACCGGATGCTCGACCTGGAGCCGGGTGTTGACCTCGAGGAAATAGTGAGCGCCATCGGGGCCGAGGAGGAACTCGACCGTCGCCGCGCCCGAATAGTGGGCGCCGTGAGCGAGAGCCACCGCCTCGTCGAAGAGCTCCCGGCGGGTTCGATCGTCGATCGCGAGTGAGGGAGACTCCTCGATCACCTTCTGATAGCGCCGCTGGAGGCTGCACTCGCGCTCACCGAGAGCGACGGCCTGGGTGCCGTCGCCGATGATCTGCACCTCGATGTGGCGGGCGGGATCGATCAGCTTCTCGATCAGGAGCCGGTCGTCGGCGAAGGCCGATCGAGACTCGCGCTTGGCGGCGGCGAAGGCTTCGGCCAGCTCTTGAGGAGAGTCGACCCGCCGCATGCCTTTCCCGCCCCCTCCCCCCGCCGCTTTGAGCAGAAGCGGGTAGCCGATCCCTTTTGCCGCGGCTCGCGCTGCTTCGACGCCGTCGCATTCGCTCGCACCCGGGATCACCGGCACTCCCGCGGCTTCGGCCGAGGCTCGGGCCCGCCGCTTTTCACCGAGAGCGAGCATCGACTCGGGCGACGGGCCGATGAAGACGAGCCCCGCCTCCCGGCAGGCGCGGGAGAAAGCCGCGCTCTGGGAGAGGAAGCCGTAACCCGGATGAACGGCGGTCGCGCCGGTCGAGCGGGCGACGGCAATGATGCGATCGGACTCGAGATAACCCGGCGGCGGTCCGAGCTCGACCGATTGATCGGCGAGCCAGACATGCGGGGATTCGCGATCGACGTCGGTGAATACGGCGACCGATGGAATGCCCATTTCGCGCAGGCTATGGAAAATGCGGCAGGCGATCTCGCCGCGATTGGCGACCAGCACCTTCATCGGCTGGCTAGGACCCCCTGGCTTTGGGCGGGGCATGGGCTGGTTTCGGCGGGGCATGGCGCCCCTACGCTACCCAGTCCGGCTTGCGCTTGTCGAGGAAGGCGCCGAGGCCCTCCTGACCTTCAGGTGAGACCCGGATCCGGGCGATCGTCTGGACCGCATGCTCGAGGGCGGCGTCGGGTGCCAGCGCCATCACCTCGCGGATGAGCGCCTTGGCAGTGACGACCGCCCGCGGTCCGCACTGGAGGAGGGCGCGGATGACCTCCTCGACCTTCGCGTCGACGGCGCCGATATCCGGGGCCACTTCGTGGACGAGGCCCATAGCCTTCGCTTCGACGGCCCCGAAGATCTCGCCGGTCAGGAACCAGCGGCGAGCCGGTCCCGGACCGGTCTTGCGCAGGACGAACGAGGAGATGACCGCGGGCACGATGCCGAGCCGAACCTCGGTGAATCCGAACTTCGCTCCATCGACCGCGACGACGATGTCGCAGGCGGCGATGAGCCCCATTCCCCCGCCGAGCGCCGAGCCGTTCACTCGCCCGATCACCGGACACGGGCAGCGATCGACCGCTCGATACATCGCTCCCATGGCCGCGGCATCGCGGGCATTCTCGGCTTCGCTCGCGCCGACACTTCGTTTCATCCATTGCACATCGGCGCCGGCGCAAAAGATGTTTCCTTCGCCGGTCAAGACGACCGCACGGATTTCGGGACCGAAGCCAATGAAGGTTTGGGTGAGCTCGGCGATCAGAACCTCGTTGAAGGCGTTCCGCACCTCGGGTCGATCGAGGTGAACGGTTGCGACCGGCCCCTGAATGTCCACGCGGAGATTCTTCACGGCGGAGTCTTCACGGCGCTCTTCTCATTCGAGCTCACATGCGATAGACGGGGGCGCGGGTACTGTGGATCGGCGCGTTGAGACAGGCGGAGAGTGCGAGCCCGATCACATTCCGGGTATCGATCGGATCGATGATCCCGTCGTCCCAGAGAAGCGCGGTGCCGTAATACGGATTCCCCTCGGCTTCGTACTTCTCGATCACCGGGGCGGCGATCTTCTTGTCCTCGGCGGCGGAAAGCGTCTTCTTCTCCCGCCCAAGCTGCTCGCGCTTCACTTGCACGAGAACGCTCGCCGCCTGCTCGGCTCCCATCACCGACACCCGAGCGTTGGGCCAGGTGAAGAGAAATCGGGGGCGGTAGCCGCGGCCGCACATGGCGTAGTTGCCGGCGCCGTGCGAGGCGCCGATGATGACCGTGATCCGCGGCACCGCGGCGGTGGCCACGGCCTGCACCATCTTCGCCCCGTCCTTGGTGATCCCTCCCTGCTCGTAGCGCTTTCCGACCATGAAGCCGGTGATGTTCTGGAGGAAGAGAAGCGGGATCCGGCGTTGCCCGCATAGCTCGATGAAGTGCGCGCCCTTGAGGGCGCTCTCGCTGAAGATGACGCCATTGTTGGCGACGATGCCGACGGGATATCCCAGCCAGCGGGCGAAGCCGCAGATGAGCGTCGCGCCGTAGTTGGCCTTGAACTCATGGAAGCGGCTCCCGTCCACCAACCGCGCCAGGACCTCACGCACATCGTACGGATGCTTGAGATCGACGGGAAGGACGCCGTAGAGCTCGTCGATCGGATAGGCCGGCTCTTCCGGTGGGGTGAGATCCAGATCCACCCGCTTCACGGTGTTCAGGTTCTCGATAATGTTCCGGCAGATGTGGAGCGCTCCCTCCTCGTTGGCCGCCAGATGATCGGTGACTCCAGAAACACGCGAGTGCATCTCGCCGCCGCCGAGCTCCTCCGCCGTCACCTCTTCTCCGGTCGCCGCCTTGACGAGCGGCGGTCCTGCCAGATAGATGGTGCCCGCGCCCTTGACGATGATGTTCTCGTCCGACATGGCCGGCACATACGCGCCACCCGCCGTGCACATCCCGAGAACCACCGACACCTGGGCAATGCCGAGCGACGACATGACCGCCTGGTTGTAGAAGATCCGCCCGAAGTGCTCCTTATCGGGGAAAACCTCGGCCTGGAGCGGCAAGAACACTCCTCCCGAATCGACGAGATAAACGGTGGGGAGGCGATTATCGAGGGCGATCTCCTGCGCCCGGATGTGCTTCTTGATCGTCTCGGGGAAATAAGTACCGCCTTTCACCGTGGCGTCATTGGCGACGATCATGCATTCGCGACCGGCGATGACCCCGATGCCGGTGACGATTCCCGCGGAACGGACTTCGTCCTCGTAGCGCTTCCAGGCGGCAAGCGGCGAGAACTCGAGGAAGGGCGTGTCGGGGTCGAGGAGCTTTTCGATCCGCTCCCGCGGCAGGAGCTTGCCACGCTGGCGGTGAAGGGCCACGGCGGATTGCGGTCCGCCATGACGCACCTCCTCGAGCCGGGATCGGAGCTCCTCGGCCAGACGGCGGTGATGGCGCAAGCTGGCCTGGAACTCGGGCGAGCTCGGGGAGACGAGACTCCTCAAGACATCCACGCCAGGTTCTTAACAGAGCGCGGCCCCTTGCTCAACTGGAGACTGCAGCCGAGCCCGACCCCGACCGGCCCGGCTCTCGCTTTGCCGCGGGCGTTTCCCGTATAATTTAATGTCTTCTTGTCTTCCATCCGCCGGCCCTTGAGACCTCGCGCCGCTCCGCGATCCAGTGGAGGCTTCTCTCGATGCCGTCGCTTGCCTTGGTCTCCTTGCTCGCCGGCCTGAACGGCGGGGTCGCCGCTCCGGTCGATACGCCGGTCGTCAACCTTCATGAGGTCGTCG
The DNA here is from genome assembly GCA_044867365.1 of Candidatus Eiseniibacteriota bacterium. GTDB lineage: Bacteria > Eisenbacteria > RBG-16-71-46 > CAVPCR01 > CAVPCR01 > JBIOUT01. The sequence continues at coordinate 4,496 of JBIOUT010000286.1, forward strand.
TCATCGGGGCTCGTTTCCCGGAGACGTTCCTTCGCACCCCCGCCGCGGTCAGCGTCGTCGATCAGAGCCAGTTCGCCGACACCCGTGGGATCAGCCTCAAGGACGCACTGGGATCGGTGCCGGGGGTGTTCATTCAAAGCCGATCCGGAGGGCAGGATGTCCGCGTCACCATCCGCGGCTTCGGCGCCCGCGGCAACGGCGAGCGATCGAACACGGGCAACATTCGCGGCATCCGCATCCTGACCGACGGCATCCCGGTGACCGAGCCCGACGGCCGCACCGCGCTCGATCTCGTCGATCTCGGGAGCACCGATCGGATCGAGGTTGCGCGCTCGAACGTCTCCGCGCTCTACGGCAACGCCTCGGGAGGCGCGGTCAATCTGCGCACCAATTTCGATTTCGAGAAACCCTACCTCCAGTTGCGCGAGCGCGCCGGCTCTTTCGGCTACCACCGGGAACAAGCGCTCGCCGGCTTCGCTCTGGGAACGAGCAGCCGCGCGACCTTCTCGATCCTCAACTCGACCTTCGACGGCTGGCGCGAGCATAGCCAGAGCACCGCCCTCGCCACCCAGATCCGGCTCGCCGCTCCGCTCGATGACGCCACCCGCCTCGGATTGCTCATCGACGCGACGAGCGATTTGAATCGCTTCCCGGGCCCGCTCACCGCGGCCCAGGCCGACTCCGCTCCCCGTCAGGCCAACCCCCTCTTCGTCAGCCGGGACGACCGGCGGGGCAACAAGGTGGGCCGGGTGGCGCTGACCTTCGATCGCGCCATCGACCCCTCGCGCGACGTGGCGATCAACTTGTTTGTCGAGCCCAAGGTGCTCGAGAGATCGGAGCGCAACCGCTTCCGCGACTTCAACCGTTACCATGTCGGCGGCAGCGCCACCTACGAGTGGCGGACCGAGCTCTCGACCGGGGTCGAGAGCCGCTTCAGCATGGGAGCCGACGAGGCCTGGCAGGACGGGTCGATTCTCTTCTATAACCTGACGCCCGAGGGCGGGAGAGGCGGCGAGCTTCGAGCCAACAAGCGCGAAGGGGCCAATGCCGCAGGCGGCTTCATCCAGGAGCAGATCACGTGGAACGAGCGCTGGTCGGCGCGCGTCGCCGCGCGCTACGACGCCATCTGGTATCTGGCGGAGGATCGCATCACCCCGGAGCTCAACGACGATCGGAGCTTCAACCACGTCACGCCGAAGGTGGCCCTCTCCTATCATCGGTCGGACCACACGATCTATGCGGCCTTGGGCGGCGGCGTCGAGGTGCCCGCCTTCAACGAGATCGATCCGCCCGCTCCCTTCGACACCTTGACCGCGCTCAACCCATTCCTCGATCCGATGCACTCGGTGACGTACGAGCTGGGGGCGCGAGGAGAGATCCGACCGGCGGCGAGCGACGGGCCCGGGCGCCTGCGCTATGACGCCGCGCTCTACTGGATCGATGTCCGCAACGACATCGTACCTTTCGACGGCGGCGCTTTCTTCTTCACCGCCGGCAAGTCGCGGAGGAAGGGCGTCGAGCTCGGCCTCGAATGGCTGCCGTTGCCGCGGCTCCGCTGCCAGGGGTCGCTCACCGTCTCGGACAACACCTATCGCGTCTATCGCAATGAGCTCGGCGACTTCAGCGGCAAGGAAGTGGCGGGGCTCGCGGGAGTGGTGGGGACGGCGGCGGTGCGCTACCTGACGCCGCTCGGTGTATCGGCCGAGATCTCGACCGAGAGCGTGGATGCGTACTTCGCCGACGATGCCAATACCGCACGCACCAAACCCTACACCCTTCTCGACGCGACCCTCGGCTATAGCCGAGCGTTCGGGGAGAGGTCACTCCGGGTCTACGTCGCCGGGCACAACCTCGCCGATCGGAAATACGCCGCCTCCGTCTTCATCAATGGATTGAACAACGAGTTCTTCGAGCCCGGCCTGCCGCGGAACTGGTCGGCGGGAGTCACTCTCGGTTTGAGGTGAGCGGCGGCGGGTAATTCGACGTAACCAGCGCGCTCCTCACAGATCGCGGCGATTGAAGGAGCGCACCGCGAGGGCGAGCGCCACGATCAGATAGGCGCCGGCATAAGCAACCATCACATTGCTCGGCGCGCTCATCGCCATGAAGGGGCCGAACCCGAGCTGGCGCATGATCGGCGGCTGCATCAGGTAGGCGGCCCGCTTCCACATCGCCTCGCTCGGCATGACCAGACTGACGATGATCCCGGTCGTGACCGCGGCCTCGCTGCGAATGAAGCCGCCGATCTGCTCGATCCACCCGGCGATGAACGCCAACCCATAGATCATGAACACGACGACGCCGTTGTTAAGGGTGGATAGTCGAGTGCCGCCGAGGATGGAGAGGGTGAGGAGGATGAGGCCCTGCAGCACCATCAGGGCCACCCCCTGCACCGGGTTGGGAGGCAGGTAGCGGGTCACCGACCAGACGATGGCCATCATCACCGCGCTCATCGATACGGCGAACACCGAGAGCATCGCTCCCAGGCCCAGCCACTTGCCGATCACCACCTGCCAGCGGCGCAACGGCTTGGTGACGATGGTCTGAATGGTGCCCGAGGAGATCTCGCCCGCGATCGTATCGACCGAGGTCAGGACCGCCAGCATCACCACCAGGAAGTTGATGCCGTAGAGCCCGGTGAGGAGGAGGAAGTTGGTGACTTCCGATCGCTCGCCGACGATGGTGAACTTCGACCGGTGATGAATGAGCGTGAAGCCGATGGCGAAGAGGATGAGGCTCAAGACGCCGAACAGGACGACCGCCAAGAGCACCCGGCGCTGGCGGGCTTCCTGAAAGGTGAGCCGCGCCACGGTGAGCACGGCGGCGCCCGACGTCGGGTCGGTGGCGCTTTGCATCCGCCGGCGGCCGATGCTCGAGACGGAGCTCGTCATTCTTCTTCCATGATGCGGACGAAGAGCTCCTCGAGCGAGAGGCGGCGGCGCGAGAGTCCAAAGAGACGAGCGCCGCCCTCGACGAGCCAGCGCGCGGCGTCGGGCACTTGATCTTCGTCGACGGCGAGCGTCAGGCGATCGCCGTCGCTCGAGACGACCCGACCCCAGCGGCCGAGACCGGCGATGAGCTCCGGAGTGAGACCGCGCGCCTGCACTTCCACCTCCACACCCCCCCTCCCGAGCTCATCGAGCGTCCCGGTCCGGCGCACTCGCCCGCCCTTGACGATGGCGACTCGGTCGCAGAGCACCTCGACCTCGCTCAAAAGATGCGAATTGAGGAAGACACTCACTCCTGCTTCTCGCTGCTCTCGAATCAGATCGCGGACCTCGCGGCGCCCGAGAGGATCGAGACCCGAGGTCGGCTCGTCGAGAAAGACGAGATCCGGCTCGTTGAGGAGCGCCTGGGCGAGCCCGATGCGCTGGGACATTCCCTTCGAGAAATCGTTGAGCCGGGTTGCGGCGCGATCGGACAACCCCACCCGCTCGAGCAGCTCATGGATGCGCTGCTTCCGGTAGGTGGCCGACATGCGGTAGAGGCGTCCGTGAAGCTCGAGGAAGTCGGCGGCCCTGAGCCAGGGATGAAAACGAAAGTGCTCGGGAAGGAAGCCGATGCGCGCCATCACCCGGGGATCTCCCGGGGCATGGCCCAAGATGCGCGCCTGTCCGCTCGTCGGCCGCACCAGGCCGAGAAGCATCTTGATGGTGGTCGTCTTGCCGGCGCCGTTGGGGCCGAGAAAGCCGAAGACTTCGCCGCGCGACACGGTGAGCGAGAGTCCATCGACGGCGACGGTTCGGCCGAAGCGCTTGCAGAGATCGGCGCATTCGATGACGGCGGGGGACGTCATGAATCAGTGCAAGGAATTGGCCACTCGCAAGAGCTCCGCATCGGTGATGTTTTGACCGCACACCCCATAGAGGACGCCGTCTCGCTGCCAAACCACCACCTTCTCGGCATGATGGGAAGGGCCTTCCGAATCCTCCTC
>JBIOUT010000287.1:0-3212 GCA_044867365.1 Candidatus Eiseniibacteriota bacterium
CACCATCCCCGTCTTTCTGCTTTTCCTCTACGTCACCTGGCTCATCGTGCTTCTCGGTGCGGAGGTCGCCTACACCGGACACCATTTCCATTCGATCCGGCGGCGCGAGATTCTGCGTCATCTCGGCGAGCGAGTGGTGGGCTCCTACCTGGCGGTGAAGCTCGGAGTGTTGCTCGCCGATCGCTTCCGCCGCGGCGACGGACCCGCCGGCGCCGACGATCTGGCCGAAGAGCTCGAGATCGATGCCGGACAGGTCGAGGGCATGCTCGAACGGCTGGAGGAATCGGGGCTCGTCGTGTCGGTGGCCCGGCCCGAAGGGACATTCCAATTGGCGCGCTCGCCGTCCGGAGTGAGCGTCGAGGCGCTGGTCCGCGGAGCCGGGGCGCTCGAAGCGGTGCCGGACGGGGACGGCCGGGTCTCGGAGGTGCTCATGCGCATGCGGCGCGCCGCGGTGGACGCGGTGCGCGGGGTCACCATCGAAGATCTTCTCAAGCCGGAGGCCATCGTCGGCGGCAAGGCGGCGCAGGGCTAGTGCCGCTCCTTCTCGCGCTCGCCGTCCTCCTTCTCCTCCTCGCCCGCGGGAGCGGGAGATGGCCCGAGCCGAGAAGCTCGAACCCGAAACGAGAAGGCTCGCTGCCCAAGGTCGCCATCGTCGCGCCGATGGCCGGGCCGGTCGCTCATCTCGAATCCTTCCTCGCAGCTCTCGATGATCAGGATTATCCGGACTACCGCGTCATCCTCGTCATCGAGAAGGCGCGGGAAGCGACGGGCGACCCCGACGAAGCCTATAACCGTGTCACGGCGCTCGAGCGCGCCGGACTGCCGCCGCGCACGGCGGTCGTGCGAGCGGAGCGCGCCGTCTCCTCGGGACAGAAGTCGCTCAACTTGATCGCCGGGCTCACCGCCAGCGGCGATGCCGAGGTGGTGGTCCTGGTGGATGCCGACGCCTTGCCGCATCGCCGCTGGCTCCGCGATCTGGTGGCGCCGCTCTCCGCCGGCGACTCGGTGGATCATCCGATGGTGACGACCGGCTACCGCTGGTATGTCCCCGACCATGGATTGGCGTCGCTCATGCGAAGCGCCTTTTCGGCCGGAGCCATGAGCCTTCTCACCGATCCGCGCCGAGCCTTCGCCTGGGGAGGCTCGCTCGCCATTCGCCGGCGCGATCTCGAGCGGCTCGGGATCGCCGGAATCTGGCGCCGCGCGCTCTCCGATGACATGGCGTTGACCCGGGCGGTGCGCGCGGCGGGGGGTAGGGTCTGCTTCATCCCGGAGTGCGTCGTCCCTTCCTTCGGCGCGGTCGGCTGGAGAGGGATGTGGGAGTTCGGGGTGCGGCAGATGGTCATGCTGCGCTGGGGCGACCGGAGGCTGTGGGCGACCGTTCTCGCCATGCATGTGGGCCTCGTCGTCACCCAGATCGGGGCCGTTCTCGCCGCCCTGGGTCTCGGCACTTTTCCCGGCGGGTTCCTCGGTCGCGCCGCCGCGGTCGCCATCCTCGCCGCTCCGAGCCTTCTCGGCGTGGCGCGGGCCCGGTCGCGCATCCACGAGCTCTCACGCCGTCCACTCGCCCAGGTTGCGGGCTGGGACGGGAGGCGAGGCGCGCATCTCGCTCTCGCTCCGGTGATCGCCTGGCTCACCCTCGCCTGTCTCGTCGCCGCCGGCTTCCGGCGCGAGCTCAGCTGGTGCGGGATTCGCTACCGGCTGCGGGCGCGGGGGGCGGTTGAGGTTGCGAGCGGTCCCGATCCGGCCGCCGTCTGAGAAAGACGAGCGCCTCGATGTGGGGAGTGAGCGGCAGCATGTCGACCGGAGTCACTTCCTCGATCGTGTAGTCGGGGGCGAAGAGAGCTAGATCGCGGGCGAGAGTGGCCGGCTTGCACGAGACATAGGCGATCAGGCGCGGCGCAAGGTTGCAGAGCGCTTGGATCACCTCGGGTGAGCAGCCGGCGCGAGGCGGATTGAGAACCGCTGCGGCGATCGTCCGCCCCTCGCTCTCGAGGGCGTGCTCCGGCGCGTCGGCAAGGAAGCGCTCGACGCTTGCCGTCTCCCAGCGAACCGCCACACCCGTTCGCTCGGCCGCCGCCTGGCCGTCGGCCACCGCTCCCGCCGATTCCTCGACGGCGATCACCGATCGTCCGGGTCCGGCCAGGTGAAAGGCGATCGCCCCCACTCCCGCATAGAGATCGAGAATCACGCCCGATTCGCCCGCAAGGCGCTCCTCGATCCGCCGGCAGATCCAGCCCGCGACCTCGTGATTTGCCTGCAGGAAGCTGGTCATCGACACCTCGACCTCGGCTCTACCGATGCGATCGGGAAGACGGCGTTCCCCAATCGTCCAGACCTCATGGCCGGCGAAGATGATGTTGCCCGTGGAGGCATTGGCCCAGAGGGTGACGCCGCCGATCTCGGGGTGATCGCGCTCGAGGCGAGTCGCAAGCGAGCGGAGGCGTGGATCGTCGCCGGCGGCGACGATCCCCACGTGATAGCGGCGGCGGCGGTGATCGGTGCGCAGGGCGAGATAGCGGAGATGGCCGCGTCTCGACCGCTCGTCATAGACGGTGAGGCGGAGCCGGCGCGCGAGGAGGCCGATCGCGCGGGCGAGAGAGTTCATTCCCTCGGGCTGGATGGGACAGGAAGGGATGGGGACGACGCGGTGCGTGCCGGCAGCGTAGAGCCCGAGCTCGACTCTCCCGCTCGCGCCGCGAGCGAAAACAAGCCGCGCCTGATTCCGGTAACCGCCCAGGCGGGGTGAGGGGACGGTGCGACCGATCACCGCTTCGTCGACCACCCCGGCGAGTTGAGAAGCGAGATCCGCTCGCTTGCGCTCGAGTTGCTCGGAGTAGACCTGCGGAATCCATGGGCATCCGGAACAGGGCGGAAAGTGGGGACACGCCAATGCCGAGTTGGAAGCGACGGTGATCGTCATGAGTGTCGTCAAAGCTGACCGCCGTCACCCCATGCGGCGAGAGCCGCCTGATAGGCGGGAACGGCGTAGCGACCGGGGTCGAATGCCGGGGCGTAATCGGGGAGCGCTCGACCGGTGACATGCGCCGCCAGGAGCTCACCGGCGCCGCATGCCGCCATGATGCCGAAGCCGGAGAGGGCGCCCGTCACATACGCGCCGGGAACGGCGAGCGCCCCGACGAGGGGGCGGTTCTCGGGGGTCCGCGTGTAATAGCCGCCGTCGATCCGAGGTTGGGGGGCGCGACCGATGT
>JBIOUT010000288.1:0-2259 GCA_044867365.1 Candidatus Eiseniibacteriota bacterium
AGCGGCCGCACCATGCCCGGCGCGAGCGCGCCCAATTCGAGCGGTCCGAACCCGACGCGGATGAGACGGGTGACGCGGAGTCCGAGCGCCTCGCACATGCGGCGAACCTGGCGTTTCTTTCCTTCGCGGATCTCGATCTCGAAGGCGCTGCCTTGTGTGGGGGATGCCGTCGGTTTGGCGGCGGTCGGTTTGGCGGCGGCCCCTTCGGCGGCGGTCGACTCGACCCGCGCCGGACGGGTGATGACTCCGGGCTCGATTTCGACCCCCGCGGCCAGCTGCTCCAGATCGCCAGGGCGCGGCGCCGTCTCCGTCCATACCCGGTAGCGCTTGGCCACGTGGTAACGGGGATGAAGGAGCCGATGAGCGAGGGTGCCGTCATTGGTCAGCAGCAGGAGACCCTCGGAATCGAAATCAAGACGGCCGACCGGGAAGACCCGGGCGACGCCTATCTCTCCCCCCATCAAGTCGAGCACGGTGGGCCGACCCTGTGGATCGGCCGCCGTCGTCAACACTCCCCGCGGCTTGTGAAGCATGAAATAGCGGGGTACCTCGACCGGGCCGACGAGAACCCCGTCGACTTCCACTCGATCGCGCCCAGGAAGAACGAGCACCCCGAGCTCGGTGACCGGCGCTCCGTTCAAGCGCACGCGCCCCGCGGTGATCAGGCGATCCGCAGCGCGGCGCGAGGCGACCCCGACGAGCGCGAGGTAGCGGTTGATCCGCACCCGACCCGGCGGGCCGGCCATGGGGTCGGAAGGACCCGACGACGGCGGGCGCCGGGCGGGGTCATTCAAACCTGTTACTTCGAGCTGCAGTGTTGGTCGGGCTCGCCGCTTGCGCTGAGCTCACGAGCTGGCGTCGCTCTTTTCCGGATCGTCGCCGATGGCGTCCGACGCCGACACCATCGCCTCCGTCTCATCCGCGCTCTCGTCGGCGGTTGACTGGTCGGCGGTTGAGTCGTCCACAATCGATTCGTCCACGGTTGACTCGTCGACTGTCGAGTCGTCTCCGTTCGACTCATCGATGGTCGTCTGATCCCCGATCGTTTCACCTACCATCGTCTCACCCGCGGTCGGGAAAGTCGGGGATTCCAGACCTTGATCCATCACGTCGAAGTCTTCGATGCGCTCTTCGGTCTCACGTTCTTTGAGGAGAGACTCGATCTCGTCGAGCCGTGGCAAGTCTTCGAGTCGGTCGAGCCCGAAGTATGCGAGGAAATCCGACGTCGTGCCGTAGAGGAGGGGGCGGCCGATTCCCCGGCCCCTGCCCCTGACCGTGATCAGATTGCGTTCAAGTAGGGTGTGGAGGACCGCGCCAGAGTCCACGCCACGAATCTCTTCCATGGCGGTGCGGGTGATGGGCTGCCGATAGGCGATGATCGCCAGGGTTTCTACCGCCGCCCGGGAGAGACGGGCGCGGCGATTGCCGCGCTGGAAGCGCGCCACCCAATTCGCCCATCGCTCGCCGGTGCAGATTTGGTAGCCGCCGGCGACCTTCACGATTTCGAAGCTTCGTTCGGTGCGTTCGTACTCGCTGCCGAGAGATTTGATCGCGGCGCGGATCGCATGCGGTTCCGCGGTGGGCAACGCCTCGACCAGCATCTCTACGGTTACCGGGCCCTCGTGGGCGAAAAGGATGGCCTCGACGACGCGCTCGAGCTCCTCGGGGGTGAACTCGGGATCGGATGGCGAAGTCGGACTCACGATTCGATCTCCATCTCTGACTTGGGTTCTGTAGGTTCGGGCGTCTCGCCCGGGGGTATCGTCCGGTCGGAGTGGGTGGGCTCGCCGTTAGCGGCGGGATCGACGTCGGGGCGGGGCTCGATGTCGGGGCCGGGCTGGACGTCGTGGGCAGGCTTGACGTCCGCGGCGGCACCGGCGCGCAACGCCTCGTCGGTGGCCTCGGTGGCCTCAGCGGTCTCGCCGGACAGGCCTTCTTCGGTGGGAGTCGCCTGGTCGGGAGGCAACCCACTGTCGGTCCGGCGTGGTTCGCAAGCAAAGAGCCAGATTTCACCGAACTCCTCATACTGCCGGGCCACGATCTCGCTCAAACGGATGAGCTCGAGCAGTGCCATGAAGGTGGCGATGACCTCGAGCCGGGTGCGGCAGCTCTCGACGAGCTCGGCGAATCGGATCTGCCCACCCCAGGCCGCGGCAAGGACGCCGCGGATGGTATCCATCTTCTCCTCGACGCTGACCGGAGGCAGCACTACCTCATGAACGGTTTCATCGCCAAGGCGCTTCAACACCCCACGAAGGG
>JBIOUT010000289.1:0-4783 GCA_044867365.1 Candidatus Eiseniibacteriota bacterium
GGCATCATAGGTGGCCTTGAATCCCACCGCCTCGGTTAGGCGCCGGATCGGATCCTCGTCTCCGGTGAGAAAATGCCAGCCTCCTTCCGCTTCCGGCCGGCCGAAGAGAGCAAGATAAGACGCCTTCTTGGCGGCGGCGAGCGCTGGCGTCTCTCGTGGATTGAAGCTCACGGTGATGATGGCGAACTCGCGCCCGGGAGCAAAGGAGATCGCCTTCATGCTCGATGTGAGCCCGTTGAGCACCAGGGTGCAGAGCATGGGACATTCGTAATAGACGAGAGTGAGGATGACCGGTCGTTCGCGGAAGTAATCGCCGAGGGCGACCTCCTTTCCCGATTCGTCCCGAAAGCGGAGGTCGAGGGGCACCTGGGCGCCGAGCCTCTGCTCGAAGCTCACCTCGCGGAGTGGCTCGGGGAGAACGTTTTCGGTGCCGGCGGCGGCGAGCCCCGGCTTCGCAAGCCAGGCCAACAACATCGCAAAGGCCGCGGCTTGGTATCGACTATTTCGCATGGCGACCTCTCTTGCCCAAAGAGTCGCTCGATGCACTGCTCTTCGAGACCGGCCATCCTCGCTCGGTCAGGAGATCCATCGCCCGATCGATCGGGATGCGCACCCGACCCGCCGGCGGATCCCCCCATCCATAGGTGCGCAGGCGTCTCTCTTCATCGGCACGCATGCGCCCGAGCTCGGCATCCGGGGCGGTCTGGAGGCGGGGCGCCGGCGGGAGTCGCGGCTCGGCCAGCTCGGCGAGGGGCGACGGCCGAGCGTCGTGCGCCCGCGCACCGGCGAGCAGTCGGTCGAACATGAGCTTCATCGCCAGGAGCGAGAGCAACGTCGCGGCGATGATGATCCCGGTGAAACGAAGGATGGCAATGAGATCGATGTCGTCGGTTTCCGCCGCCGGCTCCGCCGTCTTCTCGGCTTTCTTCCGCCTTCTAGTCATGCGCCAGCATCTCCTCGAGATGCGGATCATGCACGGGGAGGAGAGGTCGGGTGGCAAGCTGCCAGGAGAAGACAGCCACCCAGGCGCCGCCCATTGCCACCGGGAGCGCCAGGTCGATCCAGCTCCACTTCGGCCCTTCGGGATGGAAAGCAGGTTGAGCTTGCCAGGCGAGATCCACCCAACGCATGAGGAGGAGAAAGCCCGCCACCCCGGCAAGGAGCCGCGGGTCTCCCTTGACCCTGCGCGACAGCAAGAACATGAACGGCAGGACGAAGTGGCCCAGAAGCAGCACCAGGCTCATTCCCTGCCATCCCGGGCCGAGCCGGTGCAAGTAGAAGGGGATCTCCTCGGGAAGATTTCCCGACCAGATGATGATGAGCTGCGAGACGGCGAAGTAGGCCCAGAGCATCAGGAAGGCGAGCAACAGATTGCCTTGATCGTGGAAATGCCGTTTCGAAATCACACCCGCCATCGGCGGGCGGCCGGCAAGAAAGAAACCGGCGACGATGACGAACCCCATCGCCTCGAGCGCCTGTCCGCCGACGAAACTGACCCCGTAGATGCTCGATGACCAGTGAGGATCGAGCGACATGAGCCAATCGATCGAGGCGAAGGTGGCGACAATGCAATAGAGCCCGAGTCCGGGGGCGCTCAGGAGTCGCATCCGCCGCTCGAGAGTCGGATTCCCGGTGCGATCCTGCTCGTCGGACGAGCGGCCGAGGAACCAGACGAGAGCGCCGAGGACCGCAAAATAAAGCGCGGCCCGCAGGACAAAGGCCGGAACGTTGAGATAGGCGACCTTGTGGGCGTCGGCGGGGTCCCCTGCCCCCCATCCCGGGCGCGCCCACGGATAGATGTAATGGAGTCCGAAGAGGAGGGGCAGGAAGAGAAGGACCATGAGCGGCAAGGTGCGCGACGCCGCCTCGAGCACTCGCCGGATCACGAGCCCCCAGGCGCCGCCGGTCAGATGATGCAACATCACGAGCCCGAGGCATCCGTAGGTGAGGCCGAGCCAGTAGAGAAACTCGACGAGATAGGATTGAAAGAAGGTTGGCGGATCGGCGATAGCTCCGGCGACGCTCGCCGCACCGCCGATCACCCCGACCACGATCGCCATCCGGCGGAGACGCGCCAATTCGGGCGGAGGCTCGAGGGGGGTGGCGGCGGAGGCTGTTGCGGCGGCGACGGTCGCCGCGGTGGCTCGTCTCCGGGTCATCGTCCGGCTTCCCTCTCGAGAAGCTTGCGCTCGACCGGCGGGACATCCTCGAGGGTGGCGTTCTGGCTCAACTGCAGCGCCCGAATGTAGGCGGCGATCGCCCAGCGATCGATCGGGGCGATCTGGCTCGCATAGCTCGGCATGGTGGCGAAGCCGTTGGTGATCACATCGAAGAAGTATCCAGGCGGGGCCTGGCGCAGGCGGTCGAGATGAAATGAAGGCGGCTGCTTGAACCCCCGGCGCACCACCATCCCCAACCCATCACCCACCCGGCCGTGACATGGAGCGCAATAGATGTTGTAACGCCCCTGTCCTCGACTCAGGAGATCCCGGTTCAACATCAAGGGGAGACTCTCGGCGAACTGCTCTCCGCTCCGGCCGGTGGCAAGCACCCGGTCCGCCTCGAGCTCGCCGCGAGCGACGGTCCCCCGGACCGGCGGGCGTGAGGCGAGACCATCGGCGAAGAAATCCGACGCCTCGAGCGGCTCGGATCGCGGCTGGTCCCGCATGTCGCGGCGGCTGCAGCCGGCGGCCGAGAGCGCAAGAGCGAGAGCTACGCCGATGGCGACGCTGATGGCGGCGCGAAGACAATCGCTAGTGCTCAACCTCGAACACCTCGCTCGGATCGAGCCCCTTGAGCCAGCGCATGGTGGCGGCGCGATCGAAACGTGGATCGCTGGCTTCGATGCACAAGAAGTAAAGATCGCGCGACGCGCGCGCGAAGCGATCGACATTGAAGACCGGGTGGTAAGGCATCGGCAGCCCGTTGACCGCCAGCATCCCCAGAACCGCAAAGAGCGCCGCCAGGAGGATGGTGAGCTCGAAAGTGACCGGAATGAAGGACGGCCAGCTGTTGAGCGGGCGCCCGCCGACATTCAGTGGATAAGCGGCGGTCGACACCCAGACCTGGAGCCATGCGCCGCCGACGCATCCGATCACTCCTCCCGCGAGAACGAGCCACGGCATCGGGGATGGCGGCCTCCCGAGCGCATCGGCGAGGCCCTCGATCGGAAAGGGAGCGTAGGCGTCCATCTTCCGGTAGCCCGCGGCGTGCGCCGCCCGCGCCGCGGCGAGGAGCTCGTCCGGTGCGGCGAACTCCGCCATCAACCCATAAAGCGGCGTGCGCTCTCTCGCCTTCAATGCCGAGCCTCCTCGACCTTGGCCTCGGGCAGGATGGTCCTCATCTCGAAGATGGAGATCATGGGGAGGAAGCGGATGAACAAGAAGAGGAGGGAGAGGAAGAGCCCGATCGATCCGATGAAGGTGGCCCAGTCCCAGCGGGTGGGATGGAACATGCCCCAGGACGAGGGCAGGAAGTCGCGATGCAGACTGGTGACGATGATGATGAAGCGCTCGAGCCACATCCCGGTATTGATGACGAGCGCGATCAGGAACAAGGCAAGTGTTGACCGGCGGATCCGGCGAGACCAGAGCAACTGGGTGACGGCCACGTTGCAGAAGATCAACAGATACCAAACCCACCGGTAAGGACCGCCGATGCGATTGGCGACCACGAACTCCTCGTAGGGGTTGCCGCTGTACCAGGCGATGAAGATCTCCATCAAATAGCCGTAGGCCACGATGAGTCCGGTGGCGAGCATGACCTTGGCCATGTTCTGCAAATGGCGGCTGGTGATGAAGTCATGGAGGCCGAAGGCGGAGCGCAGCGGAATGGAGAGGGTCAACACCATGGCGAAGCCGGAGAAGATGGCGCCGGCGACGAAGTAGGGGGGAAAGATGGTGGTGTGCCAGCCGGGGACGATTCCCACCGCAAAGTCGAAGCTCACGAGCGAGTGCACCGAAACGACGAGCGGCGTGGCGAGGCCGGCGAGGAGGAGATAGGCGCTCTCGTAGTGATGCCAGTGGGTGGCCGAGCCTCGCCAACCCATGGCCAGAATGCCGTAAGCCTTGCGCGCGAAGAGGCTCTTCGCCCGGTCGCGCAGAGTAGCGAGATCCGGAATCAAGCCGACGAAGAAGAACATGAGCGACACCGTGCCGTAGGTCGAGATGGCGAAGACATCCCAGACGAGCGGGCTCCGGAACTGCGGCCAGAGGCCGGTGGTGCTGGGGTAAGGGAAGAGCCAGTAGAGAACCCATGGGCGGCCGAGATGGAGAATCGGATACATGGCGGCGCAGGCCACCGCGAAGAGCGTCATCGCCTCGGCGAAGCGGTTGATCGAGGTTCGCCAGGTCTGGCGCAGCAGCAGAAGAATGGCGGAGATGAGCGTCCCCGCATGTCCGATGCCGATCCACCAGACGAAGCCGGTGATCTCGAACGCCCATCCGACCGGGACATTGTTGCCCCAGATCCCGATTCCGGTCAGGAAGAGCTTCCCCATCGCATAGAGATAGAGGAGGAGGAGGACGAAGGCGGCGCCGAAGGCGAAGTAGAACCAAGTCGGAGTGCGGGCGAGAACGACCGATGCGATCTTGTCGGTTACGGTCGCCGGGGTGTAGCCGGGGGCGATGACCGGAGCTTCGGCTGCCCTGGCTGATCCGCCGTTCCCCGGAGCCATCTATGCGCCTTCCCGCCGGCCTGCGCCCGATTCGGATTCCTGGGCCGCCAGCTCCGGGTTCGGGTTCCTCACCCTCGCGAGATACGTCGTCCGCGGACGGGTGTTGAG
>JBIOUT010000290.1:0-3814 GCA_044867365.1 Candidatus Eiseniibacteriota bacterium
CCACCAGCAGAAGAAGCTCAACGAGGCCGAGCTCAAGGAATTCCGCACCCGCTTCGGAATTCCGATCTCGGACAAGGATGTCGGCGCCGCTCCGTTCTACAAGCCGGCTGACGACAGCGTCGAGATGGAGTATCTGCACGCGCGCCGCCGGGAGCTGGGCGGCTACCTCCCCGACCGCCGAGTGGCGGTCGAGCCCCTGGGAGGGGGATTCGAGGAGATCTTCGAGGAATTCAAGCAGGGGTCGGGGGAGCGGGGCGTGGCCACCACCATGGTCTTTGTCAGGCTGCTCTCCAAGCTGCTCAAGAACAAGACCCTGGGACGGTTGATCGTTCCCATCGTTCCCGACGAGGCGCGCACCTTCGGGATGGAGGCGCTCTTCCGCCAGGTGGGCATCTACTCTCCCGTCGGCCAGCGCTATGAGCCCGTGGACAAGGAGACCCTTCTCTATTATCGCGAGGTCAAGGACGGGCAGATTCTCGAGGAAGGGATCACCGAAGCCGGCTCGATGTCCTCGTTCATCGCCGCGGGGACCGCGTATGCGACGCACGGCATCAATACCATTCCCTTCTTCATCTTCTATTCGATGTTCGGATTTCAGCGCATCGGCGATCTGATCTGGGCGGCCGGGGACATGCGATGCCGCGGATTCCTCGTCGGAGGCACCGCAGGACGCACCACCCTCGCCGGCGAAGGACTCCAGCATCAAGACGGTCACAGTCACCTGCTTGCGTATGCTCATCCCACCGTCGCCTGCTACGATCCCGCCTTCGCCTATGAGCTGGCGGTGATCATCCGGGAGGGGATCCGCCGCATGGTTGTGAAGCAGGAGGATGTCTCCTACTACCTGACGGTGGGCAATGAGCCCTATCCCATGCCGCCGATGCCGGAAGGAGTCGAGGAAGGCATCCTCAAGGGCATCTATCGCTTCCGTCCGGCAAAGGAGCCGCGTCAGATTCGAGCGCAGTTGCTGGGGAGCGGCTCATTGATCAACGAGGCGCTCAAGGCGCAGACCATCCTCGATGAGAAGTACGGGATTGCGGCCGAAGTCTGGAGCGTGACGAGCTACAAGGAGCTCCATCGAGACGCGCTCGACGTCGAACGATGGAACCGACTCCACCCGGGCGAACCCCCGAGAACGCCCTATGTGCGGGCGGCGCTCGGCGAGGAGCCGGCCGACGCGGTGGTCGCCGTCTCCGATTACGTCAAGGCGCTTCCCGCCTCGATTGCCGGTTGGATGCCCGATTCCTTCATCGCTCTCGGAACCGATGGTTTCGGCCGGAGCGACACCCGGGAGGCGCTCCGGGGATTCTTTGAGGTCGATGCCTCGCACATCGTCCTGGCGACCCTCGCCACCCTGGCGAGACGCGGTCTCGTGAGCTTTGGCGAGGTACAGAAAGCGATGGAAGAGATGGGCATCGATCCCAGCAAGCCGAATCCCATCGTCTCCTGACCATGGCCAAGCAAGCGACTCAAGATCTTCCCGGCACATCCACGCGAGAGCTGAAGCTCCCTCCGCTCGGCGAGAACATCGAGACGGCGGATGTCACCGCGGTGCTCGTGTCCATCGGCGACACGGTCCAAAAGGATCAGCCGCTCGTGGAAATCGAGACCGAGAAGGCGAGCGCCGAGGTCCCGGCCGAGATCACCGGGGTGGTCAAGGAGATCCACGTCAAGGTCGGGGACAAGATCCGCGTCGGCCAGCCGATCATCAGCCTCGAGAGTGGAGAGGCGGACACGGCCGAGAAGACCGACGCCAAGGACGAGGCGAGGCCGGCCAAGGAAGCGGCGAAGCCGGTCAAGGAAGCCGAGCCCGCTCACTCCGTCCATGTCGAGGCGGAAGGGCGGGCGAGAACTCATCCGCGGGAGGAGATGGCGCAAGCGCCCGCAGCGACTGCACACGCTGCGGCGCCGGCTTCGGTACCCGCTCCGAGCCCCGCAGCTCACGACCACGAGGCTGCGCCCGCTGCACCTTCGGTAAGAGAGCTGGCGCGCGAGCTGGGCGTCGATATCGATCAAGTCCCCGGCACCGGCCCGGGCGGCCGTGTTTCCGCCGAGGACGTCCGCGAGTTCGTGCGGCAATGGGTCTCGGGTACAGCAACTCAAGGCGGCACAGCCGGGGTCATTCGGTCGCCGGCGCTCCCCGACTTCGGCAAGTGGGGCGAGATCAGGCGCGAGCCGATGTCGAGCGTCCGCCGGAAGACGGCGGAGCACCTGGCGATGAGCTGGTCCACGATTCCGCACGTGACCCAGTTCGATCAAGCGGACGTCACCGAGCTGGAGAAGCTGAGGAAGCGCTACGCCATGCAGGTGGAAGAGGCCGGCGGCAAGCTGACCGTGACCGCCATCATCCTCAAGGTGGCCGCCGCGGCGCTCAAGCGATTCCCCAAGTTCAACGCGAGCATCGATGTCGAGCGCGAAGAGATCATCTTCAAACAGTATGTGCACATCGGGGTGGCGGTCGACACCGATCGCGGCTTGCTCGTCCCGGTGATTCGGGATGTGGACAAGAAGAGCCTCACCCAGATCGCCGTCGAGCTCAGCGGAGCGGCTGAACGGGCCCGGAATCGAAAGGTCGGTCTCGAGGAGCTACGCGGCGGTTGCTTCAGCGTGACCAATCTCGGCGGGCTCGGGACCAGCTACTTCACACCCATCGTCAACTGGCCGGAAGTGGCGGTTCTCGGCATCGGGCGGGCGCGAACGGAGGCGGTCGCGACCGGCGACCGGTTCGAGCCGCGGCTCATTCTGCCCCTCTCCATCTCCTTTGATCACCGAGCCGTAGACGGGGCCGACGCCGCCCGCTTCCTGCGCTGGATGGCCGAGGCGTTGGAAGAGCCGATGCTCCTCATCCTCGAGACGTGAGAGCATGGGCTCGAGTCGAACCGGAACCGGACCGGGAACGCCTCTCAGCGGACGGTGAATGTTGCGGAGGAGCCTCCGAGCGAGAGCGTGTTCGTGTCGACGTCGACCGCCCTCCCCTGGTCGACGAGGAGAGGCGAGGTTCCTGAGGCGCTGACCGCGACGTCCGCGGTGACCGTCACCACGTCGCCCTCGCCGGTGTTGATCGATGCCAGGCCCTCCATGTCCACGAGCATGATGTGGGCCGTTCCTCCCTGGACATTGACCGATCCCTCGAATCCAGGGCTCCGCGAGGCGGGTCCGGCGCCGGTGACGGTCAGGATGTTCGGGTCGTAGTCCAGATCGAACTGGATGCCGTTCAACGGCGCCGCGTTTTCGAGAGTGAGAACAAGCTGAATGGTGGAGCCGGCTGCCCCTTCGGCGTTCGGCACCACGAGCACTCCGGGATTGGGCAAGGGTTGAGGTCCAGGGTGCGGACCGCCGCCGCCGCTCGACCCGCAGCCGCCGCTTGCACCGAGGACCGCCGAGAGGAGGACGATCGCCCGCCATTCGAGCCCGAGATTTAGGGTCTTCATGTCGATCCTCATCGCACCAGGGTGAGGCGAGTCGCAGCGGTCTCACCGCCGGCATTCACTCGCACCCAATAGACGCCGGCCGGCATCTGCCGGCCATTCGCTCCCATTCCATTCCAGCTGACCGTATGGCGACCCGGTTCGAGAACGCCCTCGGCGAGCTTCTCGACGAGACGCCCCGCCACGTCGTAGACGGCGACCGTCACCGGTCGAGCATCGGGTCCCGGCAGGTCGAAGGCGATCGGCCCGGGAGCGGCGGAGGGATTCGACGCCACCGGCCTCAGGGTCAGGGAAGGCGCAAGCAAGCGCTCCGGAGCGCCGAGGAACGCCTTGCCCACAACCGGCACTCCACCTGCGCCGACAAGTCGAAGCTTACCGATCCGCCA
>JBIOUT010000291.1:0-10053 GCA_044867365.1 Candidatus Eiseniibacteriota bacterium
CGAAAATGAGGCCGTCGACGCGCATCGCCCCCTGGCGGGGGATGCGCCAGCGGAAATCGTCGATCTTCTCGACCTTGAGCGGCCGAGCCTGCTCGTTCATGTCACGTCCTGTGTTCACGTGGTGACGTCGAATTACACGTCGAAAATGACCCGCGCCACCCAGCCGCCGTCGCGCCGCTCGACCACCAATCCGTGATAGGTGACCGCCTTGATCTCGCGCACCAGTCGGTGGCGATGGGGATCCGCCCTCTCGCCGCGAACGGTGGCGGCAAGCTCGGGGACCTCCAGGCGCTCGAAGCTCGCCGATGCGTAGAGGAACTCGCGATCGGCCTGGAGCCAGACGAGCTCTCGGAGAAAGCCGGCGAGGAGCTCCGGAAGATCCGCGCCCTCGACCGCAATCGGGTGTTTCTCGCGAGCCTCAATCACCCCTCCTTCGGCGATGAGACTCGTCATCCCCGCGGCACAGCGGTCGAAGAGCGCCGCGAGATCCGGGGCCCGGGCCTCGATGGCCACGTCGGCCGTGTGCTCGATCTGGCGAAAGTCGGCTTCCATCCCCTTCCATCCCGATCCATCACCATACTCGCTTTTTTCCCCTTGACAGGTCCCTATCCATATGTATAGATACTCTACGCTGAGACCCCCACACCAGGAGGAGCCGCCATGTCTATTGCCGTCGCCGCTAGCGGGGTTCGCGCGCCTTCGGAATCTTTTCTCCCTCCACCCGAGGCCGATGCCCATGTCCTCCACGGCCATTTCCTCCGCCAGGCCGCCCTGGCCAACTGGAACTCGTATCGCCTGATGGTCCTTATCCGCCGCATGGCCGAATGCGGCGGTCACGAGCTCTTCGGTTGCACCACCATGGCCCACTACGTGGAGCTCGTCTGCGGCGTCACCGGGGTCGCCGCCCGCGAGCGCGTGCGGGTCGCCTTCGCCCTCGCGCAACTCCCCGCCATCGAGAAGGCGTTTGCCAAGGGCGAGCTCTCGTATTCCAAAGTTCGCTCGTTGACCCGAATCGCTGCCGCCGACACCGAGGCCGAATGGCTTGCCGCCGCTCGCGAGCACACCGCCGAGGAGCTCGAGGTGCTGGTTGCCCGCAGCACCGACGGCCGGCCCCGACAGCGCCGGCTCATGACCCGCGCCCTCGACGGCCACACGACTCGCATGCTCGTCGATCTTCCGGCCGAAGAGATGGAGCTCGTCGTCCAGGCTCTCGATGCGGTGCGCCGGGCCGGAGGCGGAGCGCTCTCCGCCTCAGAGGCCCTCGTCTACCTGGCCGCCGATTCGCTGGCCGGGGAGCCGCGACCGATCGCCAGCGCCGAGCGCTACACGGTGGTGGTCCATGCCGACCGCGACGGGACGGCGTGGGTGGAGACCGACTCGGGACAGGCGCCGCTCCGGCCCGAGGTCGTCGAGCGCCTCCTCTGCGATTGCACTCTCCGGCTCGCTCGTGAAGAGAAGGACGGCTCTTTCTCGCTCAGCCGACGGCAGCGATCGATTCCGGTGGTGACGCGTCGTGCGATCGAGATCCGTGACCGCAAACGCTGCCGAGCCCCCGGTTGCCGGAACCGGTTGTGGGTCGATGCCCATCATGTCCCGCCATGGGCGGAGGGAGGAAGACACACGCGGCGGACTCTCCTTCTCCTGTGCACCCGGCATCATCAGCTCTGTCACGACGGGATCCTGATCATCGAACTGGGCGACGCCCCGGGGAAGTTCCGCTTCCGCACGGCGTCGGGGTGGAGGTTCGGGGAAGGGGGCGAAGTGGAGATGGATGAGTTGCGGCAGGAGGAGGAGCTGGAGCGAGCGGCGGCAACCTTGGACCAAGACGGATTCGCGGGCGGCCCCGACCCCGGCGGCCCCGACCCCGAGGAGCGAAGCATCTCGAGCTCAGGGATTCCTCGCGGAATGCGCCGCTATGTCGTGCAGGAGCCCAGCCTTACTTACGGGTCGAAGCGGGAGAGGACGATCCGGCGAGTGAATGTTCCAGCTGGAACATTCAGAGTGATTGCGCGCCCTCCGCTCCGAGCAACGCGCGGAACTGCTCTTCACTGAGCACTTCGAGCCCGAGCTCGCGGGCCCGATCGGCCTTTGATCCCGGGTTCTCCCCCACCACCACGAAGTCGGTCGTCTTCGACACCGAGGCGACGGCGCGCGCGCCGCGGCGGGCCACTTCCCGCTCCGCTTCCTGGCGGGTCATGCCGGTGAGGGTGCCGGTGAAGACGAAGGTCCTGCCGGCGAGCGCGCTCGATGTGCGCTCGATCTCGGCCCGCGGCCGAACTCCGGCGGCGGCGAGCCGTTCGAGGACCCCACGATTGGCGGGATCGCCGAAGAACTCGGCGATCGCCCTCGCCAGCTCTGGGCCGACCCCGCCCACTTGGTCGAGCTCCTCCTCGGTGGCACGGGCGAGGGCGTCGAGATCGCCGAAGTGATCGGCGAGGAGCCGCGCCACATGCTCGCCGACATGACGGATGCCGAGAGCGAAGATGAGGCGATGAAGCGGCGCCTGCTTCGAGCGCTCGATGGCGGCGATCAGATTCGCCGCCGATTTCTCCGCCATGCGCTCGAGCTCGGCGAGGGTGCCGGCATCGAGGTGATAGAGGTCGGCCACGTCCTTGACCAGGCCGCGCTCGACGAGCTTGGCGACCAGCTTGTCCCCGAGCCCTTCGATATCCATCCCGCCGCGCGAGCCGAAGTGGCGCAACCGCTCGCGGAGCTGAGCGGGACAGGCGAGCCCGATGCAGCGGAAGGCGACTTCGCCCTCCTCCCGCACCACCCGACTCCCGCACACCGGACAGCTCTCGGGCATGGTGAAACGCCGCTCGGCGCCGGTGCGGCGATCGGTGATGACCTGCACCACCTCCGGAATCACATCCCCCGCCCGCCCGACGAGCACCGTGTCGCCGATCCGCACGTCCTTGCGCTCGACTTCATCCAGGTTATGGAGGGTGGCGCGCCGCACCTCTACCCCACTCAAGTGCACTGGCTCGAGAAGCGCCACGGGAGTGAGTACTCCGGTGCGCCCGACCTGGACCCGGATGGCGCGCACCACGGTCGTCGCCTGACGGGAGGCGAACTTGACCGCGGTCGCCCAGCGCGGGCTCCGCGATTTGACGCCGAGCTCGTCTTGCAGGGCGAAGTCATCGACTTTGATCACCGCGCCGTCGATCTCGTAGGCCAGCGAATCACGCCGGGGCTCGAGATCCTGGACATACTCGACGCAGGCATCGATGTCGTTGCAGCGGCGGGCGAGCGGGTTCACCCGAAAACCGAGCTCGGGGAGATAATGAAGGAGCTCCCACTGCGATCGGATCGGTGGCCCCCCGCGCTGCACGCCGATCGAATAGAAGCAGGCATCGAGGGGGCGAGCCGCGGTGATCCGCGGGTCGAGCTGGCGGAGCGACCCCGCCGCCATGTTGCGCGGATTGGCGAACGCCGGCTCCCCGCGCTCCTCGCGCTCGCGGTTGTGGCGGCGGAAATCGGCGAGCGGCAGGAACACTTCCGCACGTACCGAGAGGCGCGCGGGCACCGCCCCCCGATCGCCTCGGAGCCGAACCGGGATCGCGCGGATGGTCCTCAGGTTCTGGGTGATGTCTTCACCGGTCGAGCCGTCGCCGCGGGTCGAGCCCTGGATGAGAATCCCGTTCTCGTAGACGAGCTCGACCGCCACCCCATCGATCTTGGGCTCGGCGACAAAGGCGACCGCCGTTCCGGCCTGCAGGTGGAGGAAGCGGCGAATGCGGGCATCGAACTCGCGGAGCTCGTCGGCGCCGAAGGCGTTCTCGAGGCTCAGCATCGCCACCTCGTGCTTGACCGGCGCGAACTCCGCAGCGGGAGCGGCGCCCACCCGTTGGGTGGGTGAATCGGGGGTCACGAGGTCGGGAAAGTCGCCCTCGATGGCAGCGAGCTCGGCGAGCAGGCGGTCGTACTCGGCGTCGGAGACGATCGGTGAATCGAGTACGTAGTAGCGGTAGTTGTGCTCGTCGAGCTCGCGTCGAAGCGCGGCTGCACGCTTCTCCGCTTCTTCCCTGTTCATTGCCACGTCAGGATCGCCGGGGACGCTACCGCTGCGCCCGTCCCCGGCGCTCGAAGCTAAGAGCCCAACGGGAAGGTGAAGCCGCCGAAGACCTGCAGGCCGCGGGTCTTGACCTCGGTGGGGTCTCCCGAAATGTCATTGATGTCGTTCAAGCCGGCGGTGTAGCGGGTCTCGATAAAGGCGGAATTACCGCCCACCGGAAACGTCACCCCTCCCCCGAAAGTGGCGCCGAAGTCGACGCCCTTGATCTCGTCCTTGATGTCCGTCTCCTGGCTATCCTCCTCGAGCTTGGCGCTCACCTTGGCGCCGATGTCCCCGCCGCCCACGAAGTAGGGACGGGCCGAGGCGGACCCGAAGGCGATTCGGAACAACATCGGCACGGAGAAGTAGGCCAGTTTGATCGTCGACTCCTGACTACCGAACTTGGCTTTGCTCCCTTTCTGCACGTACATCGGTTCGAAGACGAGCCCGACATTCTCGTCCAAGGCGAAATCGATCACGCCGCCGATTCCGACGCCCGCACGGTTGTCGTATTCGATGCCTCCCTCAGGATCAACGTCCAGATTGGCGAGATTCAAGCCGCCGATGACGCCGATCTGATGGGCGGACGCCGGAGCGGTGGTAAGGAGCATGGTGGCAAACAACAAGAGAAGACCGAGCCGTCTCATCATGTACCTCCGTGGAGGGTTGGCGGCCCACGTCCGCGGCATACTGCCGCCTGGCGGGCGTGCGCAGAAATGGGGAGAAGAGGAATCGAGAGGTTAACGCGCGCGCCTCAACATGGCAAGGCGACGCGCGCCCGGCCGTCAGCCGATCGCAGTGATCTCAACCTCAGAAGTGAAAGTGCCAGAACCCGAAGACTTCCTCGATATCAGGGAGGGGGATGGTCTGCCCTTGCGACCCGAGCTGAGCCTCGTTGGAGGTGAACCGATAGGAGACCCGCAGAGTGTTGAAGGGGAGCGGCGTCCAGTCGAGCTCGGCGACATATCGCTCGGAATCTCCGAACTCGAAGTCGCGGTTCTGATCCAGGAACTCATAGCGAAGGCGGAGGCGAGCCGCACGCTGAAAGAAGTAATCCCCCTCCCCCCAGGCGAAGAGCGAACGATCGAGAGCGCTATTCCGCTCGTCCTCACCCAGATCCAGCGCTCCCATGAGAACCACGTCTTGAAGCGCGCTCAGGGCGCCATAGACGCCGAAACGACGGTGATCTGTCTTGGTGTCGACGCCTGAACGCTCGAAGCGCATCGTGACCCCGGCGAGCGCCGGTCCTTCCCAGCCGCCGAGCCGCGCCGTAAAGGCCTTGCCCCGATCGGGATCGAACCCCGGCCCGGAGCCGTTGGTGAGCGCCGCCTGAGCGAAGAGGCGCGGGTGGATCCATCCTCCTTCGACTCCCGCATCGGGGATGCGTGGATCGAAGCCGAGGACGCTATAGGCGGGAGGCCCGTCGCGCTCGTACACCGTGTGATCGTCGAGCCGGAGGCCGTAAGGCGGGCGAAAAGCGCCGATCCTCAGATAACCGCCACCGCCCTTGTCGCCGCCGGAGCTCCTGATCATCGCCCACAGATCTCGGACCCCGTTCATGTCCTGGTTGTAGTAGGCGCGCACCTGCTCGATCGGAGCATAAGAAAGATAGAAGGCGCCCTGCATGCGATAGAAGCTCGAGACCTCGCTCGGGAATCCGCCCTTGGTGCGATCGTGGAGGGCGTCGTAGAGGATGCGGAGATCGCCGCCGACCGGCAGCTTGGGCGCGAGTTCCGGCTGATCTTCCGGAAGATCAGGCCATCGCGACTCGGGAGTCAATGCATGGCGGTTCCGCAGGTATTCGAAGCCGAAGGCGTTGCGCAGCCCGCCCCCCGAGGGATCGACATGACAGTTGATGCAGGCCATGCGTTCGCGAGCGGCGTAGATGGGGAGCGCGGCGGCAGGAGCGCCGGCGCCGATGAGCCAGAAAAACGCGGCGATCGCCAGGAGCGGCTGCCGGACCTTGGTCATGCTCTTTCTCCCTTCCGGAATCACCTCACTCATGACGGAGGATGATTCACAGACGGTCACCGGCCCTTCAGCGGACAAGGAAGCGCCCGGTTTCGCCGGTGGGCTCGAGGTCGAGAACCTCGACTCCGGCGACCCGGGCCGAAGGGGGGCCCTGATGCAAGAAGGCGATCAATGCCTCGACGGCCGAAGTCGGACCTTCAGCCACGACCTCCACCCGGCCGTCCGGGAGATTGCGGGCGGCGCCGGTCAATCCGAGCTCGCGCGCGCGGTCGGCGGTCGAGGCGCGAAAGAAGACTCCTTGCACGCGCCCGCTGACGAGCGCGCGAACCCGACGGCGTCGAGCGGATGCTCCCGCTCCAAAGCTCTCGGGGAGGGAATGACTCAAGCCGTCACCGACTGCGGACCGGAGACTCCGGCGCCTTTCGCCGCTCCGCCTCGCCGGTCATCGGCACGAAGGCGACGGGCAGCACCGACTTTTCGCTGATCGCGCCACTCGCATCGCGACTAATGACCTCGAGCTCCTGATAGAGGTCGCCGACTGGAATCACCAGCCGGCCCCCGCGGGCGAGCTGATCGACGAGCGGTTGCGGGACATGGTCGGGAGCGGCGGTGACGACGATCGCATCGAAGGGAGCCGCCTCCGGCCAGCCCTGGTAGCCGTCTCCGGCGCGCACCTTCACCTTCGTGTATCCGAGATCGGCGAGGCGCGCCGCGGCGCTCTTCGCCAGCGACTCGACGATCTCGATCGAGTACACGTGATCGGTGATCTCGGCGAGCACCGCCGCCTGGTAGCCGGAGCCGGTCCCGACCTCGAGCACTTTCTCTCCCGGACGGAGCTCGAGGAGCTCGGTCATCAGGGCGACGATGTAGGGCTGGGAGATGGTTTGCCCTTCGCCGATGGGCAGCGGGTGATCCTCGTAGGCCTGGGCGCGCTCCGACGGGGGGACGAAGAGATGGCGAGGGACATCGCGCATCGCCGCAAGAACCAGGCTGTCTCGGACTCCTCGCGCCTCGATCGTCTCGTGGACCATACGCTCGCGCGCCGCGGCTTCCGCGTCGCCGCCGGTGCCCGAGCGCGAATGGTCATCATCGGCTTGTCCACCGGCGCAGGCGACAATGGCGAGAAGGGCGACCGCGCACTTCATGACCATGTTGCGAATGCTACCACACGCTCGGCGTCATCCCGTCCGCACCACCCGCCAGATGAGAATGACCACCATGATCACTCCGATCTCGAACTTGATGGCGACCGCGAGCACTCGCCCGAGGAATGCGCCCCACCCGGCGCGCAGACTGCCGTTCACATGGCGGCGATAAGCCAGCTCACCGATGAAGGCGCCGGCGAACGAGCCGGCGAAGGCGCCGATCAAGCTGCCGACGATGGGCATCATGCCGGTGCCCGCCACCCCGCCGACGAGCCCTCCGAGAAAGGTGCCGAGCATCGCCCACTTAGAGGCGCCGAAGCGGCGCACCGCAACGACCCCGAGCACGGATTCGAGGATTTCCCCGATCGCGGCGAGAATGGCGAGAACGACGAGCGTCACCCATTCGACGCGAGCGAAGCCGGTGGCGAGCGCCAGGATGACGGCGATACCGAGAATGACGAAGGTGCCACCCAGGCCGAGCGGGATGAGGAGCAAGCCGACGAGCAAGCCCAGGCCGAAGCCCACCCAGCCGAGCGCGGCCAGGAGGTCATTCATGACTACCTTCCTCGCTCGGCGTGATCGGCCTGCGCGTCGTAACGATCCCAGTGCAGGCGATAGAGGGTGTAAGTCACCGGTTGCGGTGAACGCACTCCAAGTCCTTCGATGCGACACCAGCTGATCGGCTCGAAGGTGCCTCCCTGGGCGCCCGCCAGTCGCTCGGGCTCGGGGTAGCGATCGACGAGATACTCCGGCCTCGAAGTCCGAGCAAAGAGGAGACGGGCGGCGATTTCATCGATCGGATGCTCGTTGACGATCGGCAAGAGCTCGGGGGAGACGAGACCGGCGAGGTCGAGGACCCGGCGCCCGGAATAGTAGCCGAAGGCGCCGATATCGGCGATGGCCACGGTCGTTCCGGGAGCGGTGTTCGCCGCCGCCCAGCGGCCGAGCTCCGCCAGGCATCCCTCGACCCCGCGACTGAAGCGATGGGTGTGCGGATAGACGATGAAGGCGAGGACGAGAGCATTTTGGACCAGGATGGCGGCCAATAGTGCGACGGCGTTGCGCCGGGAATGAACGGGGGTCAAGCGCGAGAGAGACGCGAAGCCATAGAGAACGACGACCGGGATGAGCGGCAGCGCGTAGCGCGACAGCACGTCGAAGCCGGTCACGACATAGAGAAGCGGCAGCGCCGCAACCCAGAGGAGCGCTACTCCATGCCGGCGAAAGAGGAGCGAGGCGGGCGGGTCATCGGCTCGCGCGCGCTTGCTCGCGACCCAGGCCACCGCCCCCATCCCGATGAGGATCACTTCCAACCCGCTCGTCACTCCGACGCTTCGCGCCACGTCGAGGAGCGGGTCGATATCGAGCATCGCCGGGTCGAGCCGGCCCTTGGCTTCGGCGGTGACCGGGACGAAGGTGCCGAAGGTGAGCCGCGCATAGGCGAGCCACGGAACGAGGACGAGAGCGGCGACTCCGGCGCCGGCGAAAGCGCGGAGCCGCGCCCTCGCGCCACCGGCGAGATCGGCGACGAGGGCGAAGGCGACGAGCAATGCCGCCTCGGGACGGGCGAGGGCAGCGAGGGCGAAGAAGAGCGCGGCGAGCGGCGGCCGGGAGTCGTCATCGGCTTCCGCAGCCTGGCGCTCGAGTCCCCAGATGATGAGCGCGGCGGCCAACGAAGTCTCCATCGCCGCTCCGGTCCAGCGCACGAGCCAGGCGTTGGCGGCGAAGGCACAGGTGGCGAGAGCGGAGACCGTCCCCGGCAGGCGCCGGCGAGCGAGCAGGGCGAAGCCGATGATCGCGGCTTCGGCGAAGAGAAAGGCGAGCATCTTTGCCGCCGGCAGGAGTGGCAAACCGAGGGAGCGCAAGGCGGCGAGGAGAAGAACCCAGAGCGGGCTCGTGAAGCCGTAAACCGGCTCGTCGGGGTTGAAGGCGAAGCCGTGACCCCCAGCGAGATTGTCGGCGAAGCGGAGGAAGATGAAGGTGTCGTCAGTCAGGTACTCGAGAAAGGGCAGGCTCAGGGCGGCGAAGAGGAGAAGTGCCGGGACGATGGCGGCGAGGCGCCGCGAAGCGCTCATAGATGGTCGATGTCTTGTCGGACCTTCCCGAGCAGCTCGGCAGGATCGACCTTGCGATCGACGATCTGGTCGATATCGAGACTCTCCACATCCATCAGGTATTTCACCATCAAATAGTATTCGAAGTAGCGGAACGAGCCGGAATCTTCCCGGAGCCCCTCGCGGATGAGCTTCTTCCCTTCCTCGACATCGAACGACGGGCTGCCGCCGATGACCTCGCAGTACCCTTCCCTCTTCCAGGCGGGGATCTGCATGTTACGCAGGATACCGTAGCGATGCATCATCAGTGCATGGGTGCGTTCGTGGGCGATGACCGCGCTCAGGAGCTGCCGGTTGTGGCGAGGCGAACCGTTGTAGACGGTGTTGGCTCGCACATCGGTGCGGTTGAAGAAGCTGTTCCCGCCCACCGGATACGTGACCGCAAAGGCCTTCCTCCCGATCGGCGCCACGAGCGCCATCCGCCAGGGATTGTTGCAAAGATAAATGTGATGCACGAACTTGGGATCGTTGATGGAAGACTGGGCAAGCCTCTCCGCCGCGGCGTCGAGGACGGTGGTGATCGAGGGATCGATCGGGGCGTCGGCGCCGACCTCGAATCCTCGGTGCGACACCTGATAGGAGAAGAGGATCCGCGGATAAACGAGCAGGAGAATGTAAGCGACCGCAACCGAGATGCTCCCGAATCGCCGAGATCGTTTCATCGCACCCCTCGACTCTAGCTCCAGCCTCTCCGCTCGCGCAGGCTGACGATCTGGGCGATGTGATGGCGCCCATGCCAGGAGTAGTGGGCGATCTGATTGTTGAGCGA
>JBIOUT010000292.1:0-2853 GCA_044867365.1 Candidatus Eiseniibacteriota bacterium
CGAAGTCGGAAAGCTGGCCGGGCTCCTCGAAGCCAGCTACTTCGTCCAGACCCAGATCTTCCCCTACAGCTTCCAGAACGTCATGGTGCGAGGGAATGCCACCAAGATCAACTCGCTCTTCCTGCGCGAGCACCTGCGCAGAAGTCATTCGGTCCCGGCGCTGCCCGAGCTCCCGGGAGAGATCAGCGGCGGTCACACCGCAGTCTACCAACGCGGGCTCCTGTCGCCGATCTTGCACTTCGATGTGCGCTCGCTCTATCCGTCGATCATGCTGAGTTTCAACCTGCGTCCGGGCCGCGACGAGCTCGGATTGTTCCTCGGTCAACTGCGCGATCTCCGGCAGTTCAGGCTCTCCGCCCGGGAGGCGATGCTCAAGGCGGGAAGCGAGCGCGAGCGCCGGCACCTCGAGGCCCTGCAGTCGACATTCAAGATTCTGATCAACTCCTTCTATGGGTATCTGGGGAGCACCTTCGCCAACTGGGCCGACGCCCAGGCGGCGAACGAGGTGACTCGCCGCGGTCGAGAGATCATCCAGAAGGTGCTGGAGTGGCTCGAGGCCCGGGGCGCTCAGCCGATCGAGGTGGATACCGACGGCGTTTACTTCGTGCCGCCTCCGGCCATCGACGGCGGCGGCGCCGAGGAGTTGATCGCCGCTCTCTCGAGCGAGCTTCCTCCCGGCATTCAGGTCGAGCTCTCCGGGCGCTATCAGGCGATGCTCAGCTACAAGATGAAGAATTACGCCCTTCTCGATTATCACGGGCGGATCTCGATCACCGGCTCCGGACTCCGCTCCCGAGGGTTGGAGCGGTTTCAACGCGAATTTCTGCGCGAGATGCTGTGCCTGGCGCTGGCGGCGCGAAAGGACGAGATCCCGCTTCTCTATCAGCGCACCCTCGAGCGCTTCGCTCGTCACGACTTCGACATCCGCGACTTCATGAAGACCGAGACCCTCTCCGATTCGCTCGAGGTTTACCGAAGGAAACGGGGCCAGGGCTCGCGCAACCGCTCTCCCGCCTACGAGCTGGCTCTGGCCGCCGGCCTCGCTCTCAAACCGGGAGATCAGCTCTCGTACTACGTGATCGGCAACTCCAAGCAGGTCACCGTGACCGAAGCCGCTCGTCTCGCTTCGGCCTGGGACAAGCGGCGCCCCGACGAGAACGTTCCTTATTATCAGGCGAAGCTGACCGAGTTCTACCAGAAGTTCGCGCCGTTGTGCGGGGTCGAGGTGAGCACCCAGGGCGAGCTGGCTCTCGGATGAGTGGGCCTTGGATTAGAAGGCCCCTCGGATGACGATCAGGAGCGGATCTCGACCGAACCGGGCTCCTCGAAGGTGATGATCGCCCGGCGCTGGGCTTCCGACATCGGCTTCGAGATCGAGCGCGCGTAGTCGTACATCACTTGCACCGTCACCGCCCGCGCGGCCACCACCCCCCGCCCGGTGACGAGCTCGTAGGTGAAACGGAAGCTCTTCCTGCCGATCCCGCTCACCCGGATCGAGACCTCCGCCGAATCATGAACGAAGAGCGGCGCGAGGAAATCGATCTCGGCCCGGGCGACGATGAAGTCCACTTGATTGTACGAAGAGATACCGAACACGCGATGCCAGTACGCGCTGCGAGCGATCTCGAGGTAGGTGAGATACACGGCGTTGTTGACATGGGTCATGGCGTCGGTGTCGCGGAATCGGATCTGGATCGGCACCGAGAGACGAAAGGGCGGGCGAGCCGTTGCCGGCGTGGGATTGGAGCTCATGTCGCGACACGATAGGGGATCGTCGGTCCGAGGGCCAGATCGCGGAGAGCCGATCACCGCCGTCGCCTTGACCCGGTAGGCGGCGGACGGTAGCCTGAGAAGGTACCGAGCTCGCCGCCCGCATTCACTCGAGGAAACCATCCCGGCGATGGCTGCCTTCCTGGGTCGCGCCACGATCATGGCCGCTCTCCTTGCCCTGGGCTCGCTCTGGCTCGAGCCGCCCGCCGCCGACCTCCCCCAGCTCGCCCTCCGTTTCACCGAAGTGGCCGCAGCTGCCGGCTGCCGGAACCAACACACGATGGTTCGTCTGTCCGATCGCTTCGCCAACATCATGCCCTGGTTGAGCTCGGTTGGAGCGGCGGTTGCCGCCGGAGACTACGACGGCGACGGATTCATCGATCTTTATGTCACCAACTCCGGCCCCGGCGATCCCAACCGGCTCTATCACAATCTGGGAGACGGAACCTTCGCCGAGATGGCCGGGGAGGCGGGGGTGGCTCGGCCCGGCGGTGCTTCGATGCACGCCGTATGGGGGGATGTGGACAATGACGGCGACCTCGATCTTTACGTGGTCAAGTGGGGGGCCGCGAACACCCTCTATGAGAATCGGGGCGACGGCACCTTCGCCGACGTCACCGAGCGCGCGGGTGTCGGGTATTGGGGATACGGGAACGGCGCCACGTTCCTCGACTACGATCGCGATGGGCGGCTCGATCTTCTCGTCGGCAATTACTTCCCGGCGGTCGTCGAGGATCCGGCAAGCGGCAAGATGGTGCGAAACGATCTCTGGCACCCGGTGACCACCCGGATCATGCACGACACCTTCACCAATGCCGACAATGGGGGCAAGAACGTCCTCTATCACCAGCGCGCCGACGGCACCTTCGAGGATAAGACCGACGAAGCGGGGCTCACCTTCACCGGCTGGACCCTCGCCGTGGGTAGCGCCGATCTCAACAACGACGGTTGGCCCGATCTCTACCTCGCCAATGATTTCGGTCCCGATGAGCTCTACTTCTCGACCGGCGCGGTCGAAGATCCCCCGCATTTCCGGCCGGTGATCGACTCCAAAGGTCATCCGGGGATCGGAGCCGACTGGTG
>JBIOUT010000293.1:0-5694 GCA_044867365.1 Candidatus Eiseniibacteriota bacterium
GAGTCGGCAGTCGAGTCGAGAATGAGCGGCGCCGACGCGGAGGCGGCCGCCGCTCGCCGGGCACGGGCGACCGCCCACACCTGGGCGGCGCGGGCGCGCCAAGTCGAGGAGATCCTCGTCCGGGCGATCAGCCTCTCTGGAGAGGAATGAGCCGGCGACCGATGGACCGATAAGGACTCATGCACCTCGTCTTCTGGATCTCGGTCTTCTTCATCGCGTATCCCTATGCGGGCTACCCGCTCCTCGTCACCCTGCTCCGCCCTTTGATCGGGCGGCCGGTGGCCAAGGGGTCGTTCGAGCGCGCAGTGAGCTTCGTGATTTCGGCCTACAACGAGGCGGTGAACCTGGAGCGCAAGCTCGAGAACACCCTCGCCCTCGACTATCCGCCCGACAAGCTCGAAGTTCTCGTCGTCTCCGACGCCTCGACCGATTCGACCGACGCCATCGCCGCCCGCTATGCGGACCGCGGCGTCGGGCTCATCCGGCTTCCCGAGCGGTCGGGCAAGGCGGCGTGTCAGAACGCCGCGGTGACCCAGGCGGGCGGCGATATCCTGATTTTCTCCGACGCCCGAATCATGGTTGCTTCCGGCTCCCTCAAGGCGATGATGGCCAACTTCGCCGACCCCACCGTCGGTTGCGTGTCGAGCCAGGACGAGATCGTCGACGAGAAGGGGAATCCCCACCTCGCCGCCGGGGAAGGGGCCTACGTTCGTTACGAGATGGCGCTCCGCCGAGCCGAGGCCGAGATCGGCTCGCTCGTCGGCGCCTCGGGGTCGTTCTATGCGGTGCGCCGCTCATTGGCCGGTCCGTCGCCGCCCGGGCTCGAGCGCGACTTCCTCACCCCGCTCCGGGTGGCCGCCGAGGGCTTCCGCACCGTGCACGAGCCGCAGGCGATCGGCGCCTATAGCCCGCTTGCCGAGCCGGAAGCCGAGTTCCGGCGCAAGGTCCGTACGGTGTTGCGAGGGATGACGGTTCTCTTCACCATGCGCACCCTGCTCAATCCATTTCGCTCTCCGCGCTTCGCCTGGCAGCTATGGAGCCACAAGATCCTGCGCTGGACGGTGCCCTTCTTTCTCATTGCTTTGCTTGGATCGTCGGCGGTCCTCGCCTCGCGTGGCGGCGGCGGCGCTGGCTTCTTCGCCGCCGTTCTCGCCGCGCAAATTGCGCTCTACATTCTCGCCGCCATCGCCTTTTTCGATCGGCGCCTCGAGACACGCCTCGTCTTTCGGCTGCCGCTCTTCTTCGCTAATGTCAATCTCTCGATCCTGGTCGCCTGGGTTCGCTATCTTTCGGGCGGTCGGCAGGTGACCTGGGAGCCGTCCCGGCGATGATCCAGGGGATGGCTCACCGCATGGAGTACCCGAGCGCATGTGCGGCATCACCGGCATCTTGAGCCTCGAGGACGGTCGGCCCATCGATCGCGGGGTGGTCGAGGAGATGACTCAAGTCATCACTCATCGCGGCCCCGACGCCGACGGCTTCTTCGTCGATCCGGGGCGAGTGGGGCTCGGGATGCGCCGGCTCAAGATCATCGACCTCGAGACCGGCGACCAGCCGATCGCCAACGAAGATGAGACCGTCTGGGTCATCTTCAACGGCGAGATCTACAACTTTCCGGAGCTTCGTCGCGATCTCGAGGCGCGCGGCCATCGTTTCCGCACTCGCTCGGACACCGAGACCATCGTTCACGCCTACGAGGAGCATGGGCCACGCTGTGTCGAGAAGCTTCGCGGCATGTTCGCCTTCGCCCTCTGGGATGGCCGAGCTCGGCGGCTGGTGCTCGCCCGCGATCGGGTCGGGATCAAGCCGCTCTATTACACGGTGGCCGGCGGGCAGCTCCTGTGGGGATCGGAGCTCAAGTGCCTGCTCCGTCATCCGGCGGTCGAGCGCCGCTTGAGCCCGGCGGGGCTCAATCATTTCCTCACCTTCCTTTACACCCCGTCTCCACTCACCATCTTCGACGGCATCTACGAGCTCGAGCCCGCCCATATCCTGGTCGCCGAGGGCGGGCGGGTGCATCTCGAACGCTACTGGGATCTCGTACCGGCCCCCGACCTCGCCCGCGACGAGGAGTCGGCGGTCGCCGGC
This sequence comes from Candidatus Eiseniibacteriota bacterium, assembly GCA_044867365.1. Taxonomy (GTDB): domain Bacteria; phylum Eisenbacteria; class RBG-16-71-46; order CAVPCR01; family CAVPCR01; genus JBIOUT01. The sequence goes on from JBIOUT010000293.1 coordinate 2,089, forward strand.
TTCCGGGAACGACTCGAAGAAGCGGTGCGCATCCGGATGGTGGCCGATGTACCCCTCGGCGCCTTTCTCTCCGGCGGCATCGACTCGAGCTCGGTGGTGGCGCTCATGGCCCGCCATGCCGCAGCAGCGGTCGAGACCTTCTCGATCGGCTACGAGGATGGAGGCGAGGCCTTCGATGAGCGCGAGCCGGCCCGCGCCGTGGCTCGCCGCTATGCGACTCGCCACCACGAGTTCGTGGTCCGTCCCGACCTCGCCGATCTCCTGCCGCGGTTGGTGCGGGCCTTCGATCAGCCGTTCGCCGACTCCTCGGCCATCCCCAATTGGTATCTCTCGCAGATGACGCGGGAGCACGTGACCGTCGCTCTTTCCGGGCTCGGCGGCGACGAGATCGCCGCCGGCTACGAGCGCTACCGCGGCGCTCTCCTCGGGGAGCAGGTGCGGCGCATTCCCGGCTTTCTGCGCAACCGCGTGCTCAGGCCCCTCACCGAGCGGCTTCCCGACCCGAGAGAAGGCGGGCAATGGAGCGGCAGGGTGAAGCGATTCGTCCGCACCCTCGATCTCGACTTCGACGATCGCTATTTCGCCCTCATCGCCGCTTTCCAGCGCGCCGAGCGCGACCGCTTGCTCACCCCAGACATGCGCGAGCAAGTCGAGCTCGACGAGCCGCGGGAGCTCTTTCGTACCGTGACTTCTCCGGTTCGCGCGACCGATCCCCTGCACCGCGCCCTCTACGCCGATCTTAAGCTCTACCTCCCGGGGGATCTCCTCACCCTGACCGACCGCATGTCGATGGCTCATGCCCTCGAGGTGCGAGTGCCTTTCCTCGATCATCTCTTGCTCGAGTACGCGGCGACCCTGCCCGCCCATCTCAAGCTCAAGGGAATGGAGCGCAAGGTGGTGTTGAAGCGGGCGGTCGCCGATCTCCTGCCGCCCGAGATTCGCGATCGCCGGAAGATGGGGTTCTCGGTGCCGCTCAACGTTTGGTTTCGCTCGGAGCTCCGGCCACTCCTCGAAGACGTCCTCGCCGAGGACGCAGTGCGCGAGGCCGGGGTCTTCAACTATTCCGAGGTGCGGCGGATCCTCGATCGGCATTTCGCCCGCCGAGCCAACCACGACAACCAGATCTGGGGGTTGGTGAGCTTCATGCTCTGGCATCGCGACATCCTCGAGGGCGAGGAGAGCCGGCCGGTGCAAGAGCCGGGGCGAGTCGCCTCGGCCGGAGCGTGACAGCGAGGGAAACCCGAGATCAAGATGGCTGCCGCTCTCGACATTCTCGTTCTGTCGCATCTCGTCCCCTGGCCGACGACGAGCGGGGTCTTGCTTCGCTCCTACAACCTGCTCCGAGAGACGGCCCGGCGCCACCGCGTCTATCTCTACGCGTTCAATCAGGACACCCTTCTTGCTGCCGATGCGGTCGGAGCCTCGGTAGAGCATCTGTCGCAGATCTGCGAGGAGGTCCGGGTGTTTCCCCTGGCGAACGATGGTTCGCGCCTCCGTCTGGTGTCGCTCGTCGCTCGCAATCTCTTCTCGCCGCTCCCTTATGTGGTGCCGCGCTTCTACTCACCGGCTCTCGAGGAAGCCGTCGTCGATCTCCTCGGCCGCCGCCCGATACGACTCTTACAATGCGAAACGATTGCGATGAGCCAGTATCGAGCGCTGGCTTCGGATCTGCCGAGCATCCTGGTGCATCAGAACGTGGAGTCGGACCTCCTCGGGCGCCGAGCCGCCATGGAGCGGAACCCGCTCGCCCGGCTGGTCATCGCCGGTGAGGCCGAGAAGCTCGCCCGCTACGAGGCGGCGGTCTGTCCCCAGGCCGATGTCAATGTGGCGGTCTCCGAGGCCGATCGCGCCGCCTTCGGCGCGCGGCTACCCGGCGCTCGTTTCGAGGTGGTGACGAACGGCGTCGATGTCGACTACTTCTGTCCTGACGGCGACCCCGCCGGGAGCGAATGCGATGCGGTCTTCGTCGGCGGAATGTCCTGGTACCCGAACAGCGACGCCATGAAGTGGTTCCTCCAAGCGATTTGGCCCGAGGTTCGCCGCCTTATGCCCTACGCCCGCTTCACCGTCGTCGGCTCGCATCCCTCTCCCGAGGTGAGGCGCGCCGAAGCCGAGGATCTCGGGGTGCATGCGGCGGGACTCGTCGATGACATTCGCCCGATCCTGGGCCGGGCGGCGGTCGTCGTTTGCCCGCTTCGCATCGGCGGCGGGACGCGCCTCAAGATCCTCGATGCCTGGGCGATGGGGAAGGCGGTGGTCTCGACCACCATGGGCTGCGAAGGGCTGGGATGCGAGGGGGGACGCGAGCTCGAGATCGCCGATGAGCCCGCGGACTTTGCCGCCAAGATCATCGATCTGCTTGGCGATCCCGACCGCCGGCGCAAACTGGGAAGCATCGGGCGCCGCCGGGCCGAGAGCGAGTTCGCCTGGCCCCGGGTGGCCGCGCCTTTACTCCGCCTCTACGACGAGCTCGCCGAGCGCGACCTCGAAGTCGCCCTCGCCAATCGCCGATGACGGGTTCGGCGTTGCACGAGCCAGACGGCGAGGCCGCCGGCCACCCCGGTCAGGACATCGGTCACGATGTCGATGACGACCGGAGCGGTGGGGCGAGTGATGTAACGGAGCTCCGACTTGAGGAAGAGATCCGCGATCTCCTTGGCCAGGATCAAGCTGGCGAGTAGCCAGGCGGCGCGGGAAGCGCCCAGTCGGCGCTCGGCAAGGGCGAAGATGAGCGCTCCGAGCCCGAAATGAAGCACGATGTCCACATCGATGCCCCAGACCCGGGCGCTCGACAGGTGATAGAGATTCCACCGTATCCAACGGGCGAATTCGATCAGCGTATGGAGCATGGGGTTGCAGGTGGCGGGCGGGCGACCGGATGGCTGGTCGGTGTCCTGGCCTGGTTTCTACTCCTCACCGCCCTCGCTCTCTCGCCTTACCGGTATTTCCTGTTGCCGCTGGCGCTGGTCGTGGTGATGGCCTTCGGCCGATTGAAGAATCCGGTGCTCGGTCTCCTCACCCTCATCCCCTATGCGCCGCTTCTCAATCTCGAGGGATTCCTCACCGACACCTCGCTCTATCCTTCCGAGGTGGTGCTGTTGAGCGCCGTCGGAACCACCGCGCTTCGCCGCCCGCAGGCGGTGCGCTTCGAGGGGGCCGCATGGCTCGCCCTCGGCTTCGGCGCCTGGATGGTGCTCGCCGCCTTCATGGGCACCGGGCTTGCCGATACCGCGCGCATCGCCCGGCTCCTCCGCACCGGTGTCCTCGCCGCCACGCTCTTCGCCATCGCCCGCGAAAGCGTTCGCCAACCGGGCGGACTGATGAGCTGGATCGACGCCGCCACGGGAGCGGCGGGAATCTTCGCCTTCCTCGCTCTCGGTGAAGCCGCTTTTCATCTCGGTTCCGGAGTCACCGGCATCCCGCGAACGGGCTCGGCGGTGGGGGGGGAGGAGCTTCTCGCCATCCACCTTACCCTGCTCGCGCCGCCGGGGTTTGCCCTCATGGCGCTGGGTCGGGACCGGAGCCGCGCCACAGGCGTTCTCCTCCTGCTCGCGGCGATGGCGCTCGTGATCTCCTTCTCGCGCTCGGGATGGCTCGGGGGATGGG
>JBIOUT010000294.1:0-4030 GCA_044867365.1 Candidatus Eiseniibacteriota bacterium
GAGGCGCGCGGCTCGGCCGGCCGGCGTCCGACCGGCGCTTCGCGCGTGGGGGTGAAGGGCCGTGAGCCGAGCGGCGGCCGCGGCGGCGCCGGGCGAGGAGGCGCGGGGCTCGGGCGGCGCGGAGACGGCGCCCCGGGAGTAAGGGCCGACTGCGAGGGCCGGCGGAAAGCCTTCGGCTCGCTCGGCGGCAGATGCCGCGGAGGTGGAGGAGCCGCCGGGCGCGGCGGTGTCGTCGCTGCGTGTGAAGTCGCGGGCGCCGGAGCGGTGGCCTTGCCTGCCGGGGGAGCCGCCCCCGCCGGGGTCGACTCGTAGGGGCGCTCGACCGCGGGTGGCTCGGCGGCAGGCGGCGAATCCTCGACGGCCACTTCCTCTTCGGCCGGCGGAGCCTCGATCTTGGGGCTGGGCGGGCGATAGTGGGTGTCGTGGGTGCGCTGGCGCTCGCGCTTCATCTCGTCGGCGCGCTTGATCTTCTCCTTCTCGCGATCGAACCGCGCATGGAGAGCCTCGACCACGGCGTCGTCCACCGCCGACATGTGGCTCTTCACCTCGACACCGAGCGCGCGGATGATCTCGACCAGCGCCTCACTCGAGATCCTGAGGTCCCGAGCCACCTCGTATACCCGCTTCTTTTTCACCAAGGATTCACCCACCTCCAAGACCGCAATCGGGCCGAGCCCGTCCTTCGATCAACTTGTCACCTCATCGCCCTTCTCGCTCTCCAACGCGGCGACCTCCTGCTTTGCCGCGGCCTCGTCTTCGACCTCCCCGGATTCGACGGTCCCCTCCGAGGGTTGGGGTTGCATCGTAACCGATTCCGCCTCGACACCACTCTCCCCTGCCTCATTCGTTGCCGGCTCGCTCTCACTCGTCGCCGGCTCGCTCTCAGTCGCTCCCGACTCAGTCGTTGCCGCAGTCGTTGTCGCAGGCTCAGTCGCCGCCTCCCCCACCGCCGCCTTACCCGACACCGCGGCCTTCAATGCGAGCTCCGCCCGCTGGCTCAGGATGGCTTCCACCTCGGTGGCGCGCGACGCCACCGCCTCCCGGGCCAGGGCGAGCAGCTTCTCCGCCGTCTTGGCGCCGATTCCCGGCAACGCCACCAGATCCTCCGGCTTGGCGGCCGCAAGCTCGGCGGCGGTCTCGATCCCGGCGCGGATCAAGCTCTCGGCCATCTTCTCCCCGACTCCCGGCATGTGCTCGACCTCGATCCGCATCAGGCGCTCGGCCTCGTGACGCCGCTCTACTTCACCCTCGCTCGTGAGGTCGATCTTCAAACCGGTCAGCTTGGCGGCCAGCCGAGCGTTCTGTCCTCCCTTGCCGATGGCGAGCGAAAGCTGATCGTCCTCGACGACCACCTTCACCTCTTTGCCGTCCTCCGAGAGATGCACTTGCTTCACCTTGGCGGGCGAGAGGGCGCGGCCGACATAGACGACCGGGTCGGCGCTCCACGGAACGATGTCGATCCGTTCGCCGTTCAGCTCGCGAACGATCGCCTGCACTCGCGAGCCCTTGATCCCGACACAGGCGCCCACCGGATCGACCTTGTCGTCGTGCGACACCACCGCCACCTTCGAACGCATGCCCGGCTCGCGCGCCACCGCCCGGATCTCGACGATCTGATCGGCGATCTCCGGCACCTCGCTCTCGAACAGCCGCACCAGGAAATCGTTGGAGGTCCGGGTGAGAATGATCTGCGGCCCCTTGGCATTGCGATCGACCTCGAGGATGAGCGCGCGCAGATGCTCGCCCTGCCGGTAGCGATCGCGACTGATCTGCTCGCGATGAGGAAGGACCGCCTCCGCCCGCTCGAGCTTGACGATGACGCTGCCGCGATCCACCTGCTGAACGATCCCGATGACCATTTCGCCGGTGCGGTCGTGGTAGTCGTCGTAGACCCGATCACGCTCCGCCTCGCGCACCCGCTGGATGAGCACCTGCTTGGCCGCCTGAATGGCGTTACGGCCGAACTCGGCCACCGGCAGCTCGATGGTCAGGAGGTCGCCGATGCGGGCATCGGGCCGGATACGCACCGCTTCGCGGATCGGGATCTGGGTCCCCCGGTCGGTCGCCTGATCGACGACCGTCATCCGCGCCACCATGCGAATGCGTCCCGACTCCTCGTCGAATTCGACCTGGACATCGGCGGTCGCTCCCAGCTTCTTCTTGGCCGCGGAGATGAGACCGGCCTCGAGAGTCTCGATCAGCACTTGCCGATCGACGCTCTTTTCCCGCGCGATCTGCCCCAGCGCTTCGATTAATTGTGCATTCATCAACATGCTGGGCCACTCTTCCCTTCCGGTCCGGATTCCCGGGCTTTGCTTCCTTTCCAGGCGTCGACCTTGAGCTGGGCGCTCGCAATGTCCGCAAAGCGCAAGCGCTCTTCTCCACCCGCCTCGAGCTCGATCGTCACTCCCTGATCGTCGGCCGCTCCGATCTTGCCTCGCAAGACCCGTTGGCCGTGGCGTTCGCCGGCGAGACGCACCATCACCTGCTCGCCGCGAAACCGCTGGTAATGAGCGGGCCGGGTAAGCGGTCGATCGATTCCCGGGGACGAAACCTCGAGCACGTAGCGCCCGGAGAGATAGCGATCCAGATCGACCTGCTCCTGGATGGCGCGACTGGCTCGGCTGCAGTCGCCGAGGCTCACCGGCGCGAACCCGTTCTCGTGATCGATGAAGATCTGGACGCTCAAAGCGCCTCCGCGCGGCACGAGCTTCAGCGCCACGAGCTCGTATCCCGCCCGGTGAAGGGCGGCCCCGACCGGCGCCTGGAGCTCGTCACGAGTCATCGATCCAGGCACCAGGCTCCTCCTCTCCAGCGACCCGCCCTGGGCGGTCTTTGGCGATGACCGCGCCAACCTCCGGCTCCTGCCGAGCTTTCGGATCCAAACCAAACAAGCCCACGGAGGCGGTTGGCACTCCCCGGCCGATGCCCGGGCCCGCCGCCTCGCGGGGCTTGAACTCGACGGTGATGGGGCTCTGGGAGCCCAGAGACGACAAAGAGTGGACCGCCGCCCACTCATACGAACCCCTCAACCTATCCGAAGGAACCCCGCCCTTCAACCAAAAAGGGATACCCGCCGGGGCCCCTCCCGGGTCCCTCGCCCTTCCTTTCAACGGCGGGTGTGGCTTGGCCTTGCGGGTTCGCGCCGGGCGCCGGCAGGGGCGGGCATCATGGTCAGAGGATCGGGCGGGGAAGTCCCGGCTCCCAGACGCTGGGCCGCCGCCATCGCCTGCTGGAGGAAGCCCTTCGCCTCGGCAATGGCTGTTTCAAGGGGAGTTCCCGCCGCGAGCCGGGCCGCGATCGCCGCGGAAAGGGTGCAGCCGGCGCCATGGGTGGCCCAGGTCGGTCGACGCCGTCCGCGGAAGCGGGTCAAGCCAAAGGCGGAAGCCAGGACATCGACCGGCTCGCCGGCGAGATGTCCGCCCTTGACCAGGATCGGAACGCCCGCGGTAGTGAAGAGTCGCGCCGCCGCCGCCTCCATGGCCCGCGGGGTCCGCACCCGGCCGCCGATGAGGACCTCGGTCTCGGCAAGATTCGGGGTGATGACAGCGGCCAGAGGGAAAAGAGTGTCCCGGAGCACGCGGATGGCGTCAGGGGCGAGAAGACGGGCGCCGGACTTCGACACCATGACCGGATCGATGACGAGCGGTCCCAACCGGTGACGTCTCACCATCCGGGCGACCGCCCGAACGATGGCGGCCGAGCCGAGCATTCCCGTTTTTGCCCCATCGACCCCGATGTCTTCCGCCACCGCCTCGATCTGGGCGGCGACGAGCTTCGCCGGCAGCACCTTCACCGCCAGGACGCCGCGCGTATTCTGCGCGGTCACCGCGGTGATGGCGCTCATCCCGTAAGCGCCGAAGACGGCGAAGGTCTTGAGGTCGGCTTGAATCCCGGCCCCGCCGCCGGAATCCGAGCCGGCGATGGTGAGCAAGCGAAGGCGAGAGAGAGCCACGAGGGGAAGCATGGCGGACCCGGGGGCTCGACTCCAGTCCGCTCTCGCTGCGGGGCCTTCCCGGCCCAATCGCCG
>JBIOUT010000295.1:0-10324 GCA_044867365.1 Candidatus Eiseniibacteriota bacterium
TGAGCTCTCGCACCCGTTCCTCGTTCTCCACTCCGGCTAGGTCGACGACGATGCGGTCGTTCCCCTGCTTCTGGATAACCGGCTCGGAAACGCCGTATTGATCCACCCGGTTGCGGAGGATCTCGACCACCCGATCGATGGCGTCCTTGGCCTCTTCAGCCGGCACCTGACTCAGGTCGGGCTCGAGAACGACATGCATCCCGCCTTGAAGGTCGAGACCCAAATGCATGATCTTCGAGCGGATCTCGCCGGCCGCGGCGCGCTGATCGGGTGTCATGAGGAAGTAGTACTTGTAGGTCGGCCAGAGGTAATACCCCCCGAGGACGAACACGGCCAGGACCAGGATGACTTTCAAGCGACTGTTTCCGCCCATGATGTTTAGTTCGCTCTCCGATTCATGACCGGTACTGGGTCACCACCGGCCGCGCGGCTCGCATGAGCCCGATCAACTCGCGCACCGCCTCGGCGATTCCCACCAGCAAGGCTCGGGAAGCCAGGGCGTGGCCGACCTCGAACGCCTGAACCGATCCGATCCCGAACAGGGGACCGCCGTTACGAAAGGTGACCCCATTCGCAATTCGCACCCGTAGGCCGAGCTTGCGCGCATAGTCCGCGGCGTTCTCGAGCAACTCGCGCTCGCGCTCCTCGTCGGGGGTGCCGAAGCGCTCGGCATAGGCTCCGGCATGGAGGCTCACCCCCTGCACCCCGATCCCGGCACCCAGCTTCACCAGATCGAGGTCGGGCTGAATGAGGAGACCGACGCCGACCCCCGCCCGCCGCAGCATCTCGACCGCCGGCCCCAACCCCTCCCCCGCCCCTTGATCCGCCGGAACGAGAGTAACCCAGTCGGGCTTGAGCGCCTCGGCCACGAGAAGTAGGGGCTCACTGGGAGCGATGGCCAGGTTCAAGCTCGTCTTCACCGTCTCCTTGAGCACCCGAACATCGCGGTCCTGAACGTGCCGCCGGTCTTCGCGCAGATGCACCGATATCCCCGAGGCTCCGGAGGCCTCGGCCAGCGCCGCCACCTGCACCGGATCGGGCTCGAAGGCCCGCCGCGCCTCGCGCAGCATCGCCACGCTGTCCAGGTTGACGATCAGATCGGGCATCGGTTCAAAGCGGCTCGGGCGCCGTCGTCCTCACCAGCTCCGAGGCGGTCACCAGCTTGAGTCCGCGCGCCTTGAGCTTGGGGAGCGCTTCCTCGAGGACTCCGAGCGTTTCTGGATAACCGTGGGCGACGACCGCCACCTCTCCGTCCTTTTCGGCGATCGCCACCGCCTCGGCCAAGCGCTCGGCGATGGCTTTCGACTCCTGCCTCTCATCCAGGAAGAGACGATTGACCAAATACGGCGCTCCTACCTCTCGGGCGACTTCCGCCGCCACTGATTCAGGAGTCGTCCGCGTATCGACGAAGAAAAGTCCCTGGCGCCGGCTCTCATCGAGCACGGTCCGCATGAGGTCGCGGTCGGTCGTCGCGCGCGATCCCATGTGACTCGAGATTCCGGCGACTTTGCCCACCGATCTCAGCGCCCGCCGCAAGGTGGCTCGCATCTCCGCCGCCGTCTGATCGACCAGAATGGCCTCGGGCCCGGGCTTCATCTGCGGATAGCGTTCAGGCTCCATGGGCAGATGAAGGAGCAGCTCGAACCCCCGCCTCCTCGCCGCGTCCGCCACTTGCCGCGAGTTCCGATATCCCGGCAAGACGCCGACGGTGAGGGGAGCAGGGAAACGCAGCCAGGCCTCCGCCGTCCCGTCCCATTCCAATCCGAAGTCGTCAATGATGACCGCGATCGCTCCGCCGGCTGTCCCTTCGCTGCGGACGAACTCGATGCGATAGCTCGCCTCGCGCGTCCGCCCGAGCACCATGGTCAACGCCGGAAGAGTGGGATCTGCTCCCTCCTCCCATGCGTCGATCACCTGGAGACCCATCCCCGGCGCCGCCCAGGTCACGGCGAGATTCGCCGCGACCGCCGAGATGCGCGCCGGCAAGGGCACTCTCCAGCGCTCGGCTTGCCGCCGGCCCGACCCGATCTCCGGCAGGCTCTCCCGCCGGATCTCGGAGCCCCGGACACCCAGTGGCTCGAGCGCCGCGACCAACGCCGTCGCCGCCGGGTCTTTGGCCTTCGGCGCCGGCGTTACCTCGACCCATCTCTTCAGCCAGTCGCGGGGAGTTCCCTTGGCGGAATGACCCGGCGGGTGGCTCAAGAAGGCGGCGGTCTTGGCGCCAACGAGCACGAGAAGCGCTGCCCCTCCAATCAGAGCGGCAGCGCGGGCGGGAGAATCCTTGTGGGCACCCGCCTTTCCTTGACCCCTGGCCTTCGCCACAGCTTCCTCCTCGGATACGGCCGGACCCGAGGATGGCTGCCTCGTCGCCAGGCCTGAGGGCCGGCGGGCACGAAAGTTGGGAGCCTAGCCGGGAGAAGCGGAGGAGTCAAGCCGCCCTCGGAGGTTCGGCTCGTGGATCGCGCCTGAGTCGGCGGGGATCAGCGCATGTAGGCGAAGGTCAATCGCCGGCTACCCACCACCACCTGCTGCCCGGGCAATCGGACGTCGACGAGAAGGACATAGATGCCACTCGGAAGATCAGGTGGCTCGACCATCTGATCGAGCGGAACCGACTGGGATTGGGTCACATGGCCATCGAACCGACCCACCTGTTTGCCGAGGGCGTCGAGGATCTGGCAGTGGATGTCGGCCTCGCCGTTGAGACGAACGAGGACGAGCCGGGCTGCGGCGAGCGACCCTCGGACCGGGTTGGGAGCCACGACCGCTTCGCGGATCGCGAGGGGGACGATATCGATCGAGGTCGTCCCCGAAAGGGTGGCGATCGGGTTCCCCTGCTTGCGCAGCGTGAGGTCGACACGCACTTCCTGGGTTCCCGCGGGTTCGGTGCCCGGGGTCCAGCCCAGGATCACCTCGCGCCACACCCCACCTCCCCAGTCGCCGAGCGTCGTGTCCCCCTCCGCGACCACCGATCCGCCGACGTGCAAGGTCCCATGCACATCGATGGGGCCGTCCTCGCCCTGGCCGCTATTGATGACGCGGGTGTGCACCCGCACCGCCTGGCCCGCGACCGCTTCGATGAGGAGCCTGCCGTCGGGACGGAAGAGGAGGACGCCCGTTGGAGGCACCTCGAACTGCGGCTCGGGTTGAGTCGAGATCGCGTACTGCCCGAGGGCGGCCACGGTCACTTCGGTGACCCGCCGCATGAGATCGCCGCCCTCGACGCCGGCGAGTTGCTCGAAGGTGTCGCTCGTCCGGTGATAATTCGGATTGTGCGCGTCGATATCGATGTTCTCGATCAGCAGGACGGCGCTCTGACCGTGGGACCAGAACGGAGCATGATCGGAGCGGGCGAAGGACGGCTGCAGGATCTTGTCGAACCAGGTGAGCCCATGTTGATTGTCGAGCGCACTCTCCGCTTCGATGAGCAGATCGGCGAGCCATTCCGACGTATAGTTGGTGACCGCATTGAGCGAATCGACCTCTCGCGGGTTATAGCCGACCATATCGAGGTTGATGACCCCGAGAACATCTCCCAGCGCGGACAGCGAATCGTCGGTGTAGGAACGACTCCCCAAGAGGCCCAGCTCTTCGCCGGAGAAGAGCGCCAGCTCGATGTCGAAGTCATAACGCTCCTGCAAGAGGATTCGCGCCGCTTCGATGATGCAGCCCACGCCCGAGCCGTTGTCGTCGGCGCCGGGAGCCGGATCGCTCTTCCTGTCCCACCCCGGCGTGTTACGGGCGGTGGCGTCGTAGTGGGCGCTCAAGATGTAACGCCCGCTTCCCGGGCGCTCGCCCGGCCGGCGGGCGATGATGTTGAAGATCTCGACCGGCACCGAGCTGCAATCGATGGTGAAAGGATCGATGATCACCTGGTCGCCCGGCGCCGAGAAGATCGATTGCAACGTATCGAGGAGATACTGACCGGCGAAACTATTGACCTCGTCGCGGCAGGAGAAGCGGGTGAACTCCGGCCCGGTGGAAAGCTCACGCGCGATCCGCAGAATGCGGGCGGAGTCGACCTGCCCGGCGAGCTGAACGGCTCGCGCTCGCACTCTTGGGTCGGCGAGCCGGCTCCGGCGATAGGGATTGGCGCGTTCGGCGGGAGGAAGCGGGGCGAGCGCCCGCGGCGACATCGATTCCGGCAGGAGCTCTGCATGCGCGCCGCCGATGTGCTCATCCGTGGGAAGAATCCGGGTGCCGCGCCCGCCCGATTCGATCGCGCTCGGCGGCCGCGCGGGAAGGGCGATCACTCTCAAGTTCTCGCTCGGACTCCGGTAGAGCGTGTAACGCTCGCACTCAGCGCGTCCCGAGGCGGTGAGCTCGCTTTCCCACACCGCGAAGAGCTCGACTGGATTGCTCGCTTGCAGGAGAAGCTTCGCCGAGGGAAGACGAGCCGCGACCGCGGCTCGATCGGCCTCTCGAACCTCGATGAGGGCCCACCCCAACCCCCCGAGACGAATGCGAACCGGGAGGGCCGCGAGCCGATTCGCCAGGAGCTCGGGAGCATCGCGAACCTCGAAGAAGGAGACCCGCGCTTCGGGCCCGGAAGTGGCCGCCACCGCCGCACCTTTCCGGTGAGGAGCAGGCTCGATTCCGATGAGGAGTGCGCTGAGCACGGAGCCCAAGGCGACTACGCCTAAGGTGGCTCCTCGGGAGGGGGATCTGAAGATCACAGTTCCTTCGTGGGCCGGCCGGCGCGAGGGGGGGTGATGAATCGGCGCCAGCAGAGGCCACATCAGTCATTCAAGGTTAGCACACGCGACTCGTTTGACCCACCCACACCCCGCTTGCTAGAATGTCGGCTCTAAGCGGATCATCGGCGCCCACGAGTTCGAGCCCGCCTCTCGCGGACCACGGCTTCGCTCCAAGTTGAATCTCGCCTCCGCTCTCGCGAGCCCTGATTGCATGATCTCAACCCCTGGCCGGGAAGAGACGTCCACCCCTTGGCGCGGCAATGCCGATGAAGTGGCACGCACTCTCCGCGAGCGCTTCCGGCAAAGCGGGCTCCGCCCGGCGAAGAAGCTCGGCCAGCACTTTCTTGCCGATCTCAATCTCGCGAAAAAGATCGCCGCCGCGCTGGGCCCACCCGGAACCCCGGTGCTCGAGATCGGCGCAGGCCTCGGCGCCGTCACCCTACCGCTTGTCGCCGCCGGTCACACTGGAGTGGCGATCGAGATCGATCCGACTCTCGTCGAATGGCTGGGCGAGGCGCTGGCCCCCTGGCCGCAATTCCGGATCGCTCATGCCGACATTCGCACCTTCGATCTTGGCGGCGTTCCATTTCGTGGAGTCGATTCGCGGCTGCGGGTAGTCGGGAACCTCCCTTACTATTTGACCTCCGAGATCTTGCTTAAGCTGGCACGGAACGCGCTCGCGCTCGAGAAAGCCGTCCTCATGGTTCAGGAGGACGTCGCCGCTCGGCTCGCGGCGTTGCCAGGATCCCGGACTTATGGATCGCTGACCGTCGCCATGGCGCTCCGCTTCACCATCGAAACCGTCTTGCGGGCGCCGCGCTCGGCCTTTTGGCCGGCGCCGGAGGTCGACTCGACCGTGCTCTGCTTCACCCCGATCCCCGATCGGCGGCTCAAAGATCCGGATTGGCTCGAGAAGGTGGTGCGCGCCGGCTTCGCTCAGCGGCGGAAGACGCTGGCCAAATCACTGGCGGCGGGGCTTGGGCGCCCGCGACCCGCGATCGAAGACGTTCTCAGCCGTCTGGGCATCGAGCCGACATGGCGCGCCGAGAAACTCGCGCCCAACGACTTCGTGCGGCTTGCCGACGAGCTTGCATCCACGCCCGGCGAGGACGTCCCCGCATGAGTCGACTTTTCCCGGCTGCTCTTTTCCTCGTGCTCCTGCTCGCTGCGCTCGCCGGCGCTCCGGGAATCACCGCCGGTGGCGAGGGCGGCTCGTCCGGGGGATACGGCCAGGAAGACTCGACCCGGACCAACGCCGATTCCCTCGCCGCCAATCCGGACAGTGCGGAAGTCGACGAGGGTGCCGCTCGCCGGAGCGGCCAGCGCTTCAGTCCCACTTATACGAGCGGCTACCAACTCAATCGCAACATCCGAACCTGGTCACAAAACTTCAACGTTTCGTCGTGGGCCGGGCCGGTCGATCTGGGTAGCGCGACCGTCATCTCCATCACCAAGGACAACACGCTGAATCGTGATCGGCGCAACCGCAACACCAACTTTACTTTCGGATACAAGCTCCCTGCGGGCTTGAAGCTGGGGAGCACGCTCGGTCTGATTCGTGATCAGACGATCGACGGGGACCGGGTCAGCTCCAGCCAGGAAAGCGAACGCTTCAATCTGACCGCTGACTATGTGCATGAACTGGTCACCGGCCTGACCGGGACCTTCAGGGCGGCGGGCGGCACCAGCCGCGACCATCGTGATGATCCGCTCACCTCGAGTCGCGAGAGCACCGGCCCGCAGGTCGAAGGCTCGGCCGAATTCGGTCTGACCAGCTTCGGCAACTGGACCTTGAGGACATTGTTTCGAAACTCGCGCCTCAATTCGACCGAGGACCGCACCGGTCTGACGACGCGCGACAACAATCTGACGGGCGAGGCGTCGATGAACTGGGATTTTTCCGTTCCAGGCTTCAACACCTGGTCCCTTTCCATCGGTCGCCGCATGAACCGCCTGCAATACCCCATACTCGTCAACCAAACTAACGCCACTCAGGAGACCAATACCAACCGGGCGAGCGACGTCTCCCTCAGCACCTCCACATCTCCGTTTAAGCGACTGACGCTCTCGGGCTCGACCTCCTACCGCAATAATAATGTCGACCGGGACGTCGACGTCGAGCGCAGCCAGGAGTCGATCGATCGAGCCGCCAATTGGAAGCTCGAATACCAGTTCGGAGATTCCACCGCCGTCGAGTTGCATCAGGATTGGTCGATCGCCCGCAGCCTCTTCGATGATCCCGGCCGTGCCACCCTCAATGGGAATATCCGCAGCCGCGCCCTGGGAGGTCTGGCGCGCCGGCCCATCGGCTCTCGCACCAAGGTGGATATCGCTGGCAACTATCAGATCCAGAGCTTCGAGTTCGACGATCTAGTGAGCAATGTCGACGATCGCGACATCGTGCGCGGCGATTTCAGCAGCAACGTCGAATACCTGCCGATGCCGAAGATCAAGAGCACCTTGAGATTCAATTTTCAGCAGAACCAGACCATCTTCATCGACGCTTCTCGCTCGCAGTCCAATCAGACGCAGCAGATCTTCACGGTGCTCCCAGGATTCGAATACAAGCTCAACTCTCGGATCACCTTCCGTGAAGACGGATCCGCCATCGCCAATGCCACGGTCATCGACTTCGACGAGGATCAGAACCGCCTGTCGCGTTCGACCGAGCTCCGGTCGACGATCGATACCAAGATGTTCCCGCGGCTGGGAGTCAATCTGCGGCACAGCTGGCGCTTCCTACAAGATGGCTCCTACCGGCGCGCCGAAGACGGTATCCGGCGATTCGCCAAATCGAGGGACGACACCTCGCGCGACCTCACTTTCCGCATCGACTACACTCCCATGGCCGGGATCAACACTTTCTTCCGGGCCAACAAACGCCTGACCGATACAGTCAGCCGCTCGTTCAGGGCGGGTAGACCGGTTGATACTCCGTCCTCCAGCGAGTTCAACGAGATACAGGTCGGAAATCAAATCACATATCGACTCAAGATGGGGATGCAGATCACGACCGATTTGCAGCGCTTCCAAAACTGGGACGACCGCAATTCCCGCACCAACTACTGGTTGGGAAGCATCAACGTCACCCATCAATTCTGAGAAGCCCTTGCCCTCGTCTCCTGCTTCCCGTCACGCCTTCTCGCCGGCCCTCGCTCTCGTCCTGATGGCGAGCCTGTGGGCGCTCGAATCCTGCGACCTCGGAGCACGTGACCCACACCCTCCGTCTAATGTGACGGACACGACCTTGGTATCCCTAACCGACCCCGACTCGACTATCAGACAGCTCGAAGTGGGCTTCGAGAGCGGGGTCATTACTTCCTACATGAATGCTTATGCCGACGACTTCATATTTCATCCCGATCCCGTGGACTCGAGCGGCGCCTTCAGCAGCCCCTGGGACGTGAATCGCGAACGGCCGACGGCACAGTTCATTTTCAGTCAATTCGCCAGTCGAGAGGTGGCGTTTGCCGACGTCGACTCCTTTAGTAATCAGCCAGGGGTAATCACCTTCATCAAGGACTACCACCTCAACACCGATGGTACAGAATACGAGGGCCAAGCCGAGCTCCATCTGCGTCAGGACAGCGGCGAGTGGCGGATCATCTTCTGGCAGGACTTCCGACTCCAGGGGTCGACGCTTTCGACTTGGGGAATCCTGCGCGGGGAAAACGCCCCGGGCGCCCCGTAGGGCCTTCGCGCCCGAACCCAAAGGCATGGTGAGGTGTAGGAGCGGCAACGGGCTGCCCCGATCGACCCTTTCCAGCGCAAGGCTCCTGCCCTTGCCGAAACGGGCCAAATAGTGATAAGCTCTTAAGGGTAATCTCCTTGGCCCACTACCTCGACTATCGGCCGTCCGTTAACCCACCATCCGCGACGGGCCCGAAGGAGGCAAAGCTTCATGCTTAACCGCCGCTTTATCGTTTCGCTCATGGCGATGAGCATCGCGCTCTCGCTCTCGGGGGCCGGGTGCCTCTTCAGCCCCGATAAAGACACCAATCCACCGGGCCCGGAGCCGGAACCGATCCCGGCCCCGACCACTCCCGACAACCTGCTCAAAGCACTCAAGGTCATCTACAACGACAAGGTGCGCAGTGCCACCGAGCGGCGGATCGCGTATGAGAACCTCCTGAGCCCCGATTTCATCTTCTACTTCCAGCCCGTCGATTACGACTCGTGCGGCTGCCAGGATTGGGGACGAGACGAGGATATCCAGAGCGCGGCCAACATATTCCAGCAGCAGGATGACGGACTCATCTACTCGTTGCGGCTCGATCTCCAGTATGGAGACCCGACCGACATCGATCCCCCGGACCCCAACAAGCCGGGATGGAAGCGGATCTTTGTCTCGAACGTCTTTCTCGAGCTGCTCCGAGATCCCAACAACGGTTTTGTGGTGAACGGCGGCCAGGCGGAATTCGAGATGCAGCCGCTCAACAATCGCTGGTACATCGCGCGGTGGAGGGACTTGCCGCGCCCGTAGGTCTTGGTGTCGATCGCCCGCGCTTACTGATCTCGTAATCACCGAGGCCCGCGGACCCTGCGGGCCTCGGTCCCGCCATCCGGGAATCCCACCTGCCCGGTCACCTGCTCAGCGGGCCCGTGACCCGACCCACCTCGACGGGCGCCGGAGGTCACTCCGATGCGACACTCGGCCCCCCTACTCTTGACCATGATCGGCATGGCGCTCGTCCTCTTCACCGGTTGCATCTTCGATCCTCCTAGGGAGAAGAATTGTCACGACTGCGATGCCGTCATCATCCCGCCTCCGAGCTCCCCCGAGAACCTCATCACCGCCCTCGAGATCATCTATGACGACAAGGTGCGCGGCCCGAGCGAGCGGCTTGCTCTCTACCAGGATCTCCTTGGTCCGAACTTCTTGTTCTGGTTTCAGGAGGTCGATCGGGAGACCTGCGGCTGCGAGAACTGGGGACGCGACGAGGAAATCCAGGCTCACCACAACATCTTTCAAAAGCAGGAGAGCGGAGAGATCTATTCCCTTCGCGTCGACATCAGTTCCTCGCCCGCAACCGATCTCGACCCTCCGCGACCCGAGAAGCCCGGCTGGAAGAGGGTCTTCGCCTCCAATGTCTTTCTCGAGCTCCTCAACGATCCCAACAATGGTTTCCAAGTGAACGGGGGCCAGGCCGAGTTCCTGACTCAACCCGGGAGCGGCCGCTGGTTCATCGGAGAGTGGACCGATCTGCCGCGGCCGTAATCTGGCTGCGGTAGCCTGCTGCCGCCTGCCGCCGTAACTGGCCCATCCGCCGGCGGTTTCGCGGTTTCATCGTGGAACGAGGTTTCAGGAGGGAACTCCGCTTCTCTGCCTTTTCTGTTGCATCCTGAAACCACTCGCCACGCGGGCCCCAGGCCACTCGCTCAAGCGATTGCCATACAATGAGATCAACGACGGGCACAGCACCTGCTATGAGGGAGCTGCAGATAAGTCAAGCCTTCCGGCAGCGGGAGGCAAATTTCAGACGCATAAGGAGGTTGATGGAATCATGACGCTGTTGACCCGTTGGAGCCCGTTCGATGGCCTGGCCTTTCGCACCCCGATGCGCGAAATGAGCCGACTGGTCGATGACCTCATTCGGACTTCGTCCGATGTTCCGTTCGGGACCTAT
>JBIOUT010000296.1:0-2308 GCA_044867365.1 Candidatus Eiseniibacteriota bacterium
GGCACCGACGTGATCAACGATCCTGAAGCCTTCAAGCGTTTCCAGGATGCGCAGGGCGAGGTGTCCAGCGCTTTGAGTCGGCTGCTCGTCGCGGTCGAGCGCTATCCCGAGCTCAAAGCCAATCAGAACTTCCTCGAGCTGCAGAGCCAGCTCGAAGGCACCGAGAACCGAATCGCCGTGGAACGGCGCCGCTACAACGAGGTCGCGCGGGAGTTCAACGCGCTCATTCGCACCTTCCCCAACAATATCGTGGCGGGTTTTGCTCACTTCACACCCAAATCATATTTCGAGGCGACCGAGGGCGCCGAGCGCGCTCCCAAGGTCGAGTTCTAGGCTTGTTTTCGCATCGGCCCCGCCGGCAAGCGCCGGTGGCACCTTTTTCGCCGCTGGCCCTGGTCGTGGCGCTGGGCGCTTCGGCGATCATCGCCGGGCGAGCCGCAGCTCTGGAGGTGCCGGCCGCTCCCGCCGGGCGGGTCTCCGATTACGCCAACCTGCTCTCGCCGGCCGCCGTCCAGCGCATCGACACCAAAATCGAGCGCCACGAGGCCGAGTCGTCGGATCAGATTGCAGTCGCCATCTTCCCTTCGCTCGAAGGCGAGAGCCTCGAGGACTTTTCGATCCGACTCGCGGAACAGTGGAAGATCGGCACCCGCGAGCATGACAACGGCGTCATCCTGCTCATCTTCGTCGAGGACCGGCGAAGCCGAATCGAAGTCGGTTACGGTCTCGAGGGCCGGCTGACCGATGCCTTGTCGAGCCGCATCCTGCGCGACGTCATGGCGCCGCGATTCCGGGCCCAGGATTTCGACGGCGGGGTCGAGGCAGCGGTCGATGCGATCATTGGTGCGATCAAGGGCGAGTATCAAGCGACCGGCAAGCCACCCGGATCGCGAAATCGGAGTCCGCTCGGAGTGCTCGCCGCCATGGGCATCTGGCTCTTTTCCGTTCTCCTGGGCTTGATGTTCTTCATCCTCCCCCGCTGGTTCTGGATGCTCGTACTCGCCAACATGCTCTTGGGCTCGAGACAGGGATGGTCGAGGCGCCGGCGCGGCGGCCTCGGCGGGTTGGGTGGTTGGGGCGGCGGCGGATGGAGTGGTGGAGGCGGGTGGAGCGGCGGAGGTGGGGGCGGCGGGTTCAGTGGCGGGGGGGGAAGCTTTGGCGGCGGCGGCTCGTCGGGGCGCTGGTGATCTCGAAAAGGGTGAGCGCGGAAGAATGGTGACCCGCAGTCGGACGCAACGAGTCAGCTTGATCTTGGGAGCGGTGTTGGCCGCAGTCGCATTCGTCTGGCTCGTGCGCGCGCTTCATCCTGACCTGGGGATCGGCAAGGCCGAATCCACCTGGGCTCCCGAAGGGCTGCGCGGGCTCTTCACTGCTCGCGGATTCCTCGCGGTAGTGATGGCGGTCGCTTCGCTCACCCTGCTCATTCTCGCTTTCCGGCCCGGGCGCCGCGCCTCGCCCTCCACCTTCTTCAGCCGGGAAGAGAAGTGGACCATTCAACAAGCCATCGCTCGAGCCGAAGAGAGGACATCGGGAGAGATCCGCGTTCATCTCGCCCGCTTCACCCACGGTGATGTGCTCGAGGCGGCAAAGGCGGTCTTCCAGACGATCGGCATGCATGCCACCAAGGCTCGGAACGGCGTTCTCATCTACCTCTCGGTCGAGGACCATCGCTTTGCCATCGTCGGCGATGCGGGGATCGATGGTGTGGTTCCCGCTGGCTTCTGGGACGAGATCAAGGCGGGGATGCAAGAGCGCTTCGCCGCCGATCGATTCGCCGAAGGCATCGCCGAGGCAGTCCGACAGGTGGGCGAGAAGCTCCAAACGTACTTCCCCATCGAGAAGGGCGACATCAATGAGCTGACCGACGACATCTCGACCGAGCCCTGATCTAGCTCTCGACTCAAATGCGGGCGCCGGCTGACCCGCCGATACGAGAGCCGGCATCGAACTGCACGAGCCGGCATCGCAGGCCCCCATGGCGAAACTCGAGCTCGCAGAGGCGGGGAAGCTCGATGCGACGGTCGAGGCGGCGGTCGGCGCTGACAATGGCCGCCTTCCAGCCAGCGAAGCGCGTCACGAGCACCTGTCCGATCTCGGCATAGAGTGGCTCGAGAGCCTTCACCTCCGCCACTCGCCGTCCGAACGGCGGATTGGTGAGAAAAAGACCTCGACGTTCCGGCGGCGGCTCGATCGCCGCCAATTCGCGGCGCTCGAGGGTGAGATGAGCCGCGACTCCCGCCCGCTCGGCATTGCGCCGAGCAACACCGACCGCCCCCGCATTGCGATCGGAGCCGATGATCGGCGCCGG
>JBIOUT010000297.1:0-10801 GCA_044867365.1 Candidatus Eiseniibacteriota bacterium
CTGCCGGCGATCACCTGTCCGATGCTTTTCGTCCAGGGCTCGCGCGACGGGCTCTGCGATCTCGATCTCCTGCGGCCGGTACTGCAAAAGCTGAGAGCGCCGCATCGCCTCCACGTCATCGACGAAGGCGATCACTCCTTCAAGGTTCCGAAACGCACGGGTCGCAGCGGCGCCGACATCGAAGCGGAGATTCTCGAGGCGGTGAGGCGCTTCGTCCGAGACGTGACGGGGCCGGGGATCTCTTCCTAGCCGGCCCCGCCCGAATCGGAGGGAAGCGGCGCCGGAGCCACCGGTGAACGCGCGAGGAGCGTGGTGGCCCCGATGATGAGAGCAGCGCCCGCCACGGTCAGCGGATCGGGAACCTCAGCAAAGACGAGCCAACCGAGACCGGCGCCGAAGAGAATCCCCCAATACGAGACGCTCGTTGCGCGCGCCGCCGGTTCGAGCTTGAGCGCCCAGGTGAGGAAGAGCTGAGCGATCGTGGTGGTGACCGCGACCGCGGCGAGCACCGCCCATTCGATGCCGTGCGGCGGAACGAAGTTTCGCCAGACGAACGGCAGTGAGAAGAGCGTCGAGATGCAGGGGAAATAGACGACGATGGTGAGCGGATGCTCGGTGGTCGAGAGTTTGCGCACGAGCGTATAAGCCGCGGCCGAACCGAATGCGCTTGCCACCACCGCCACCCCCGGCCACAGGCTGAGCTCCGCTTGCGGCTTGATGATGAGCACCATCCCGGCGAAGGCGATGCCGACGACCGCCCATTGACCTAGCGGGCTCGGCTCCTTGAGGAGGAGCGGCGCGAACAGGGTGACGAGGATCGGGTTGGTGTATTGAATCGCCACCGCATCGGCAAGCTTGAGATGAGCCAGGGCATAGAAATAGAGGGCAAGCGCCGCCGATCCCACCATTCCACGGGCGACCAAAAGCCCGCGACGGCGCCCGAGCAATGGGGCTCGCGCCCGCACCAGGAGAACGATGGTCAACGCCGACGACAGGATGCTGCGGGCGAACACCACCTCCATCGGCGGCAGTCGGCGGCAGGCGAGCTTGACCATCGCCGCCATCAGTGAAAAGAAGAAAGCGGCCAGGATCATGTCGAGGAGGCCGCGGCTCAGGCGACGCATGCCTCTCAGGCGAAGGTCATTTGCCAGGCGGGATGGGTGGCGATGAGATCGAGCGCGCGATCGAGTCGCGCCCGGTTGCCGGGACGGAAGAGCCAGGTCGAGCGACCCGAAGGATGGGGGAGGGGAATGACGCTGACCGGATGATGGCCGACTCGTCCGTCGAAGCGCCGACCGATGGATTCCTCGAGGGTCTTGAAATCGAGGAAGCGGTCGATGGCCAATCGTCCGACCGGAATGATGAGCGCGGGCTCGAGAAGCTCGACCTCTCGCTCGACGAACGGGAAGCAATTGCGGATCTCTTGCGGAGAGGGAGTCCGGTCGCCGCCGCTATCGGTTCGTCCTGGAAAGCAACGGATGACCGCGGCCATGTGGACGCGGGCGCGAAAGGTCGCCTCATCCACACCATAGCGAGCGAACCATTGGAAGAGGGTGCGTCCGGCGGTCCAGGCGAAGGGGTGACCGGCCGCGGGCTCCCGCGGCCCGGGAGCTTGGCCGATGAGCATGATCCGCGCCCCGGGAGAGGGGCCCACGACCGGTGGCCCGGTGACTCCGGAGCAGAGCGTGCAGGCGCGGACGGTGGCGATGTGGCGAGCATAGGCATCGCCACTCTTTGGATCACGCAATGCCGCGGTGGCGGCGGAAGCACGAACCGGACGGGAATGGCGGAGGGTGGTCGACTCGTCCATGAGCGCGACGGTAGCAGATCCCGGAGCGGCCGCGACGATGATGGTCTAGAATCCGATTCCCTATCCAAGGTCCCGCATTCGGCTCCCTGAGCGCCAAGGAGGCTATTGCACGTGCCCGACCCGACTGAACGACTGACGCGCATGCAGGGTTATGTCGATTCCCGGCCGGATGAACCTTTCCCCCGCTACGGTCTCGCCATGGAGCTCGTCAAGCTCGGCCGGTTCGAAGAAGCGCGTGCTCAGTTCGATGAGCTCCGCCGCCGCAACCCCGGCTACGTTGCGACCTATTATCACCACGGGATGCTGCTCGTGCGGATGGGGCTTGAAGTTGAAGCGCGACGAACCTGGGAGGAGGGGGTCCGAGTCAGCACCGCCTCGGGAGACCTCCACACCCGGGACGAGATCCAGGCGGCCCTTCAAGGTTTGGGGAGCTAGCTGCTTTCATCAAGGGCACTTTCTCCGGCCTCAATTCGGCTTTGACGGTTTCCGGATCATCGGCTAGCCTACCCGCTGGTGCCCCGGAGGCTCTCCCCCCATGAAGCCAAAGGTTCTCTGCTTTCTCGCGCTTGCCCTTTCGGCGGCCGGCTGCAACATGGATGAGGTTGGTCTCGATTCCGCCGGCCGAGGCCTGGGCACGTCGATCCAGCCGACCTCCCGAACCTTTCACATCGCCGTCCTCGCTCCCAGCGAAGCGGGCGATCTGATTCTCGACGGCGACGATCTCACGTATGACCGCGGGCGCGGTGAAGTGTCGTTCCACGTCACCCTGACCAACCCCACGGACCAGCCGATCTTCGCCCCCCTGACCCTGGTGATCAGCGATCTCCATCCATCCGGCGTTCAAATTATCGGTGCCGACGGCCACGGCGACGACGGTTCGCCGCTCTTTGATTTCTCTCGCGCGCTTGGAGAAGACGGAACGCTGGCGCCGGGGGAATCGAGTCTCCCCCTGCGGATGACCGTCTCCGATCCGAGTGGCGGCGCCTTCGAGCTGGGTGGGGTAGTGGAGTCGGGAATCGGGCCGTCGCATGGCTCGGTCGGTGGCGTCATCTTTCTCGATCAGAACCCCAATGGCCGTCGCGATCATGGCGAGCCCGGCATCCCCGGCATTCCGTTGGCGCTCTACTCGGCAACCAAGTGTGTCGCCAAGACGCGGAGCGATCGTGCGGGCCGCTATCACTTCGACGAGCTGCCACCGGGCCTCTACGCCGTGCACAAGGGCGCTCCCGATCTGGCCACCGTGGCTCCCAATCCCCTCCATGTCGCCCTCATTCCCGCGGGCCGCGGCCAGGCGGCGAGCTTCCTCGGGGCGGACTTCGCCTGCTTCCGGCGCAGCCAGCCGGGCCGGGAGACGACCCCCATCCTCGGGCCGCTTCGCGTTCTCGCTCACGGCGAGACGATCACTGGACATTTCTCGCTGGCCGAGCTGCCGCGCATGCCCCTCCTGCTTCTGGTCGAGGTCGTGCGATCCGACAAGCGGCCGCTTTCGTCGGCCGAGGTGATGATCAACGGCCATCCAGTGCTCACCGCCGCCGACCTCACGGCCGACGCTCGTCTGGCGCGCGCGGAAATCATGCCCGATATCTTGCGCGTCGGTGAGAACACGCTCGAGGCCCGCGCCGAGAGGAGCCGGGGGGACGAGGTTGTCCTGGTCGTGACCGTCTTCGGTCAGTGACGGGCGAATCCGCGCTGCGCTATCCGCCCGCGCAGCGGCATCAGTAGGCCGCGAGGTCGCGAATTGCCGCCAGGACGTCCTCGGTCTGAGGCAGGATCTCGTCTTCGAGATTGGGAGCGTAGGCGACCGGGCAATCCCGGCCCGCCAGTCGACGGACCGGAGCGTCGAGCCACTCGAAGATCTCCGCAGCGATCCAGGCCGCCACTTCCGCACCGTAACCGAAGGACAAGGAGTCCTCGTAGGCGACGAGCACCTTCGAGGTCTTCTTGATCGACTCGGCGACCGCCTCCTGATCCCATGGAGACAGTGAGCGAAGGTCGAGAATCTCGGTCTCGATCCCTTCCTCGGCGGCATGATCGGCGGCAAGCTGCGCTCGCCTCACCAGCGCCCCGTAGGTGACGACGGTCAAGTGCGTGCCTTCGCGCACGAGGCTTGCCTTGCCGAAGGGCACCATGTAATCGGGTCCGGGATAGGGACGCTTGGCATGCGGCTGGCGGTAAAGGTGCTTGTGCTCGAGATAAAGCACCGGATCGTCGCTGCGTATCGCGGTGCGCAAGAGCCCTGCCGCATCTTGAGCATTGGACGGCATCACCACCCTGAGCCCCGGGCAGTGGGTGAAGATGACCTCCCCCGATTGGCTGTGGTAGACGGAGCCTCCCTGGAGATAGCCGCCGATCGGCACCCGGATTACGACCGGAGCCTTGAAGGTGTTGTTCGATCGCCAGCGCATCATCGAGAGCTCGTTCCGTATCTGCATCATCGCCGGCCAGATGTAGTCGAAGAACTGGATCTCGGGCACCGGTTTGAGCCCACGGGTGGCCATGCCGGTCGCCCGGCCGACAATGTTGGCTTCGGCGAGCGGACTGTTGAATACGCGATGCTTTCCGAACTGGCGCTGGAGCTTGTGAGTGACCTTGAATACGCCACCCTTCCCCGGCACTTCGTCGAGAATGCCCGATCGGGTGGCATCGGCCACGTCTTCGCCGAAGACGAGGATCCTTGGATCACGAGCCATCTCGTCGCGCAGGCAGTGATTGATGGCTTCGACGACGGTCACCGGCTCACCCGACGGCTGGGGCTCGGTGGCGAAGGCAGCCGAAGTGGGATCGACATCGGGGGAATAGACATAGAGAGTGGAGGAGCCCGCAGGCGGACGGGGAGCAGCGAGGGCTTCGGCGACCGCGACCTCGATCTCCTTTTCGACCGAGGTCCGCAGCTTCTCCAGATCGGCAGGTGTGGCCAGCTCGTTGTCGAGAAGATAACGCTCGAAGCGTGGGATGCAATCGCGCTCGGCTTCGTCCTGGAGCTCGGTCTTCGGCCGATACGCCACATGGTCGTCCGAGAGCGAATGCGAGTAGGGACGGGTGACCAGAGCACGCACGAGAGCCGGTCCCCGCTGATTCCGGCAGTACTCGACCGCCTGGCGGCAAACCTCGAGGCTCCGGATCGGATCGGTGCCGTCGACCTCGAGATGGAAGAGGCCGGGATAATGGCGAGTGATCGCCGAGATCGATCCACCCGGTGTCTGCACTTCCAAGGGCACTGAAATGGCGTAGCCGTTGTCTTCAACCAGGAAGAAAACCGGAAGCTGTTCGACGCATGCGGTCGACAGCGCCTCCCAGAACTCACCCTCCGAGGTGGCGCCGTCGCCGATCGAGACGTAAACGACCTCGTCGCTCTTGAACAACTTCTCCCGTCCGGCGATCTCCTCCATGATCCCGTAATAGCGTCCGGCCTCGGCACAACCCACGGCCTGCAGACATTGGGTGCCTGTCGGGCTCGACTGAGAGACGACGTTGAGCGCCACATGTCCGAAGTGGCTCGGCATCTGCCGGCCTCCTGAGTGTGGATCTTCGATCGAGCCCACTCCCTGGAGGAACATCTCCTTGGGCGTCATGCCGAGGGTGAGGAGGAGGGCGCGATCCCGGTAGTAGGGATAGAACCAGTCGTAGGTCGGACGCAGCACCTTGCCGGCGGCCACCAGCACCGCTTCGTGACCGGCCCCCGAGATCTGGAAGTAATATTGGTTCTTTCGCTTGAGTGTGATCTCCTGGTCGTCAATGCGGCGCGAGAGCACCATGAGACGGTAGATCCCGAGGAGCTCGGCCGCGTCGCGCGAGCCCACCGTTCGAATCTGATGGTTGACTTCCGTCACCGGTCCGCTCGTCTAAGTGATAGTGTAATAATAGCTTCTGGGAGACTCGGCCAGTATAGCATGGCCCTCGGGGGGAAGGAACCCATGCCCGTCGACGCGCTCATCGACCGCCACCCCGCTCTCGGGCTTATCGGCCGGACGCCGCTTGTTCGGATGGACATCTTCGATGACGAGATCCCCGGAGCGACGATCCACGCCAAGGCCGAGTTCATGAACCCCGGCGGCTCGATCAAGGATCGCCCGGTCTTGCGCATGCTCGCCGAGGCCATCGACACGGGCGAGCTCTCCAAGGGTCGCGTCATCCTCGATTCCTCGTCCGGAAACGCGGGGATCGCGTATTCCATGATCGGTGGACTGCTCGGATTCCCGGTCGAGCTCGTGGTGCCGGGGAACGCTTCCGAGGAGCGCAAGCGGCGCATTCGCGCGCATGGGGCGAACCTCGTCTTCACCGATCCCCTCGAGGGCTATGACGCCGCGCTCCGCGAGGCCCACCGCCGCCATGCCGAGTCCCCCGACCGCTATTACTTCTGCGATCAGTACGCGAACCCCAACAACTGGCGCGCGCACTACGACTCGACCGCGGTCGAGATCCTGGATCAGACGCGCGGCCGGATCACTCACTTCGTCTGCGGGGTGGGCACCGGGGGCACGATCACCGGAGTCGGCAAGCGGCTCAAGGAGCATGACCCCGCGATCGAGATCGTCTGCATTCAGCCCGAGGCTTTCCCCGGCATCGAGGGTCTCAAACCGCTCGCCAGTCCGGAGGACATCGTGCCGGCCATTTTCGATCGATCGGTCGTCGACCGCGAGCTCGGGGTGAGCCCCGAGGAAGCGTATGCGATGTGCCACCGCCTCGCCCGAGGCGGCCTCTTCGTTGGACAGTCTTCGGGTGCCTATATCCACGCTGCCGCCCGGGTGGCGGGCGAAGCAGGACGGGGAGCGGCGGTGGTCACGATCTTGAACGACACCGGAGAACGTTACTTCTCGACTCGACTTTGGGAGTGACGGGCTCGCAACATCACGATGATCGAGCTCGCGGTCAATCGTGCTTCTCGTAATGGACGTGGGCGCGGGGAATGCCGCGATCGCGGAGATGGGGTCGAACTTCTTCCAGCATCCCCTTGAGGCCGCAAACATAGACATCGAGATCGGTCCGTTCTCCGAGGACACGGTCAAGATGAGCCTGCACATAGCCGGAAAGGCCCGCCCACCCGGGGCCCGCACGGCTGAGGGTGACCAGGAATCGGAAGCGAGGGTCGGCCGCCGCCAGGCCCTCGAATTCGGAGCGATAGAGGATGTCGCTCTCCGTACGGACCCCGTAGAGGAGGGTCGCCGTGTGCACGCCGCCGCGGTCCAGGGCGCGGCGAATCATCGGCCGGAGCGGGCTGATACCGGTGCCGGTGGCGATGAAGAGGGTGTCGCGGTCCACCGGCTCGCGCAGGCGGAACCCGCCCTTGGGACCGCTGAACCGGACATGCTCCCCGGGCGCGGGCACGTCGGCGGCCGAATTCGACACGGTGCTGCTCCGGGTGAGGCAGAGCTCGATCCGGTTGCCTCCGGGCGGAGAAGCGATCGAGAAATGCCGGACGTGCTCATGACCATCATGAAGCGGCAGATGGAGCGAGATGTACTGGCCGGGTTCGAAGTCGAAGGGGTCGCTGCCTTCGATCTGCAGGCTCACCCGATAGGCCCAGGCGCTGAGGGGCTCGACGGTATCCACGGTTGCCTGGCGCAGCGAAGAGCTCGACATGGCGCGAGACGATAGCGCGGCCAGGGAGGCGGCGCCAGTTGACCCTTCGCCCGGGCGGAGGCTAAGGTCGATCGCTGCGGCTCGCGGATGCACGAGCCCCGGGTGCCCGTCAGGCTGCGGCGCCATCAACCGCATGTCGTCGAAGCCAGGCCAACCGTCTTTGACTCCGCGGATCGCGTTCCGCATGTGCCCGGGAGCCGTCCGCTGGTCCAGCCCGTGGATCCTGCTTGTCGCCATGGCGGCGGTAACTGCGGTCATGGAGGTAGCGCCGGCAGCCGCCGGACGTGACCAGGAGCTCCTGCCTCATGGCGGTCGGGTCCGGCGCCTGTCGCTCTTCGGCGGTTTCGGCTTCGCCGACATTCACAGTCGCGGCTCGATGCCGGCAACCGATGGGAGATACG
This sequence comes from Candidatus Eiseniibacteriota bacterium, assembly GCA_044867365.1. Classification (GTDB taxonomy): domain Bacteria; phylum Eisenbacteria; class RBG-16-71-46; order CAVPCR01; family CAVPCR01; genus JBIOUT01. Next base: position 7,792 of record JBIOUT010000297.1, read on the forward strand.
CCTTCGATTTCGGCGCGCTCTACGATCTTCGATCCCCTCTTCGTCTCGGGCTCTCCTTCGACCATTTGAGCTTTCGCCAGCTCATCCCCGATCCCGAAGGTCAGGCGCCGCCGCTCGAGGTGTCCTCGGAAGTGAGCGATCTCTCCTTGATCGCGCGCTTCGATGCGCATCGCAAGCAACTCATCCCCTACGCTCTCGCCGGCGGCGGCATGTACATCGCCGAGAACGGCAATCGCGGCAACCTGCTGCGGGCCGCAGGCGGAGTCGAGGTGCCCCTCTCCTGGGGGATGGCCTCGGTATCGGTGCATCTAGCCAGCTACTCGAACGGCGCATTTCTCGATTCCGATCCAAGCGGTCGCCAATGGTCATCGGCGCTCATCTTCGGCTTTCGCTTGCCGCTCCGCCGCGAGAGCTCGCCGGGAGGCGCCGAGGAGCTGAGCCGCAAAGATCGCGCGCGAGTGATCGTGCGTTACATCGCCACGCCTGCGGAGATGGCGCAGCTCGATTCTCTGACCGCGGACGCCCAGATCGATGCCTTCATGGAGTCCTTCTGGGAGCGGCGGGATCCCTATCCCGAGGCTCCGGGAAACCCGGTCCGGGAGGAGCACCTCGCACGATTGGGCGCCGCCGCCAGCCGCTTTCACGAGCCCGGACGTCAGGGGTGGGATACCGATCGGGGTCGCATCCTGATCATTTACGGGGAGCCCCACGAAGTGGTGCGCGAAGAGCACAACGTCCCGCACACCGGCGCCCTTTCACCGCAAATCCCCGGCGACCGTGGAACCGCCGCTTCTTACGAGCTCTGGATCTACTACCGTCCGCTGCCACGCACCGACGGCCAGCAGAGCTTATTTCTCTTCGCCGAGGATCTCTTGGGGCGTTACCAGCTCATTTGGACCAACGTCAGCGGCGAGCCCGGCTATGCCAGACCCTTGCCGCCATTGCCGGCCTCGTTGCGCGGGCCGATCGAAGCAAGCCAATGAGCCGCGTGCTGCGGCCGTTGATCACCGTATCGGGCTTCTGCTCGGGAGTGGGCAAGACCTCGCTCGTCGAGTTCCTGATCCGGCGCTTGCAGCCGATCGCCGCGCTCAAGGTGACGGTGGTCGACTCGGGTGCGGCGGGGTGCCCGATCACGCGAGCTTGCGGCGTCTGCGAGGCGCTCCACGCCCCCTACCGGATCATCACCGAGCGGCGGAGGATCGACGTGCCCCAGAAGGACACCGGCCGCTACGCGGCGGCGGGGGCCATTCCGGTCGTCTGGATCCAGACCCGAGGGGAATGTATCGACGAGGCCCTGGAGGCCGGCCTGGCTGCCGCGGCCCTGTTCGGGCCGAGGGGGCTCGTGGTCGAAGGCAACACCCCTGTGCCGCGGCTTCATCCCGATTTGACGATCATGGTCGATCGCGCTGAGCGGCGGGAAACCAAGCCCTCGGCAGCCGCTATTCTCGATCGAATGGAGCTCGCCGTGCTCAACCGAACAACAGGGGACTCGGCGCGGACCGTGGCGCTGGCGAGAGATCGGCTCACCCGCGACCTGCCGGGGGTTTCGCTGTTCGAGATTGATCTACGCACTCCGGCAGCCGATGGCGAGCGCCTGGTCATGAGCGTGAACCGGCGGCTGAACAACGGTCAGGGATGGCCCGAGGGAGTCGTGTTAGAGTAGAGTCGCCTGGGGGTCGATAAAATCAATCGGGTCCTGGGAGATGCGCCCCCGGCCGCTCGGCTAATGGTCAATCTGACCAGCATGCTCAACGAACACACCCTGGTCCTCAATCGGCACTGGCTCGCGATCGATACGGTCCCCGTTCGCCGCGCTCTCTGCATGATGTATGTGGGAGCGGCGCGCGCGGTCGTTCCCGAGACCTTCGAGGTTCACGACTGGGATGGCTGGGCGGCGCTCCAGGTCGAGGAGGGGCAACCCTGCGTGCGGGCGGTCCGTTTCGAGATCCGGGTCCCCGAGATCGTGCTGCTCCTGGTCTACGACCGCATTCCGCGCAAGCGGGTCATCTTTTCCCGCCGGAACCTGTTCCGCCGCGATCACTTCAGCTGCCAGTACTGCGGCCGGCAGCCCGGCAAGGAAGACCTTTCGATCGACCACGTCGTTCCCCGCTCGCGCGGCGGCCGCAGCACATGGTCGAACTGCGTCGTCGCCTGCCTGCGCTGCAACAAACGCAAAGCCAACCGGACTCTGGCCGAATCCGGGCTGACGCTGATCCACGATCCGGGCGAGCCGGCATGGAGCCCGTACCTCAGCCTGAACCTCGGCAGGAGGCGCGTGAGTTGGGAGCGATTTATCTCGGATAAGTACTGGAACGTCGAGCTTGAGGAGTGAGCGCGGTCTCCGGTGTCGGGTGAAAGGTTAACGGGACGGTGACCGAGCAGGGTCGCTCGTTGACACGCGCGAATCAGGCGTCACGTCGCGTGTCATCGAGGGCGCCGACATCCCAAGGTCGGAGCCCGGACTAAAGCTCGTCGTCGTCGTCCTCGTCATCCTCGTCGTAGTCCTCGTCCTCGTCATCGTCTTCCTCTTCGTCCTCGTCTTCTTCCAAGTCTTCGTCTTCTTCGAACTCGTCATCCATGTCGTCCTCCTCTTCCTCTTCCTCTTCCTCGTCGTCGTACGAGTCGTAGGCCTCGACACATTCGTCGCTACAGAATCGCTGGCCTTGCTTGGTGATCGGCTTGCCGGCGATCACCTCTTCACAGAAGGCACACACTGCCATTGGCTTGACCCTCCGATGCGGCAGGCCCGGTGGCCTGCTAGGGCGCGTAACCTAACGCCCCCGGGCCAGGGGTGCAAGCTCCCCCACGCCTCCCCGATCGCTTGATCGGCGATCCGCGGGAGTCGTGCCGGAGAGGCCCGAAGGCTTTTGCCTCATTCGATGCCATCACAAGGTGAGGCGTCGAGCAAGGCCAATACGAGGGCGTGGCCCGGAATAGCAGAAGATGCAAGGGGAGGGGGTATACCGGCCCGGAGGAGACCAAGCCAAGGGCCGGCCCGGCCGGGGCCGGG
>JBIOUT010000298.1:0-2125 GCA_044867365.1 Candidatus Eiseniibacteriota bacterium
CCTCGGCGCCGGCGTCTTTCCAAGCGACATCGTCCTCCTGCCAATCGTGCTCCCGATCCGAACGCCCTTTGTCATATGAAGTTATGTCGGCATTGTAACTCTCAGGCAAGGTCGCCGAACGCCGTGAGTGTCGATATGGAGCCACTTGTGGAATGGCGGCGGATGTCCCTTGCCCTCCCCTATTTGCCCGGGCATTCGCCCGCGGCGGCCTCGATCGCCTCCGCGGTCGGTTGGCCAATGGCGATCGGCGGCGTTACCCTGGCCCCGGACCGACTCTAACCTCGGCCTGAGGCCGGAAACTCGTATCGCCCTTACGGAAAGCCATGGATCTCTTTGACCACGATCCCTCGAGCGAGCCGTCCGATGCCGACCCGCGACGACCCTCCCGCTCATCGCAGGCGCCACTGGCCGATCGGATCCGCCCGCGGACCCTCGACGAGCTGGTGGGACAGGAGCACCTGGTGGGTCCCGAGCGGCCGCTCCGGCTGGCGATCGAGGCGGGGGAGGTTCCCTCGCTCGTCCTCTGGGGTCCACCGGGAAGCGGCAAGACGACCCTTGCCCGCCTCGTCGCCCAGTTCTCCGGGAGTCGTTTCGTCGCCTACTCGGCGGTCACTTCGGGAGTGGCCGAGATCCGCAAGGTCGTGGCCGCTGCGCAAGCATCCGCGAAGGCAGGGGGCCAGCCGACTCTCCTCTTCGTCGACGAGATTCATCGCTTCAACAAAGCGCAGCAGGATGCCTTCCTCCCCCACATCGAGTCGGGTCTCATCACCCCTGATCGGCGCCACCACCGAGAACCCGTCCTTCGAGGTGAATGCCGCTCTCCTATCCCGCCTCCAGGTGGTCGTGCTCGAGCGGTTGAGTCAAGCGGACATCGAGACCCTCCTCTCCCGCGCTCTCGCCGATAGCGATCGCGGTCTCGGCGGGCGAGGTCTCGTCGTCGAGGAGGGGACATTGCCGGCGATCGCGGCGCTGGCCGACGGCGACGCGCGCGCCGGGCTCAATCTTCTCGAGGCCTGCGCCATCGTGGCGGCGAAGCGCGGGAAGCCGCCGGTGTTGAGCGCAGCCTTGGCCCAAGAGGTGCTCCAGCGGAAAGCGCTTCGCCACGACCGCGCCGGTGATCAGCACTACGATCTCATCTCGGCCTTCATCAAGAGCGTCCGCGGATCGGATCCCGATGCCGGGCTCTACTGGCTGGCGCGCCTGCTCGAGGCGGGCGAAGACCCGCTGTTCGTCGCCCGGCGACTGGTGATCCTCGCCTCGGAGGACATCGGCAACGCCGATCCCGCCGCCCTCGGCATCGCCGTCTCCGCCTTTCAGGGAGTGCACGTGATCGGGATGCCCGAAGCTCGCCTCATTCTCTCGCAGGCCACGACCTATCTCGCCACGAGTCCCAAATCCAATGCCGCCATGCGCTCCTACCAGCGTGCGGCCGAGGATGCCATTTCCTATGGCGGCCTCCCGGTCCCCTTCCATCTCCGGGGAGCGCCCACTCCGCTCATGAAGCAGCTCGGGTACGGGAGAGGTTACCGGTATCCACCGTCAGAAGAAGATGGCGCCGCCGATCAGACTCACTTGCCGGATGAGCTGGTCGGCCGGAGCTACTACGAGCCGTCGGCCGCGGGCTTCGAGGCCGAGCTCACCCGTCGAGTCGCGGAGACGCGGCGCCGGCGGCGGAAGTCGGGCGAGGAATGATCGGTGAGATTGATGGATGAGATCCGACTCATTCCGCCCGGACGAAGAGATCGTGGTCGAGCTCGACGTTGAAGTTGACCGCCGCGGTGTGGCTCTCGGTCGTGAATTCGCCGTCGAGGTAGGTCGCCGAGATGAAGGGGACGAAGACCCCCTCGACCGGTAGATAGTTGGTAAAGATCTCGTCGACCGCGAGCATCCTCTTCTCGGTCGGTCGCTGGGTGGTCCTCTTGACCACCAATCGCGATTGAGGATGCAAATAGACACGCACCCAGTTGCCGTCCGGTGAGCTGATCTGGAAGCCGTCGAGCGTCACACCGCCCACGACATCGGGATCGATGAGAAAGGCCTGCGCGCCCGGCTCCCCGTAGCGATGGAAGATCCGGAGCCCCTCGAGCCAGAGACGGCTCAAGAGCTCCTGCCGGCGGGGGCCGGA
>JBIOUT010000299.1:0-5632 GCA_044867365.1 Candidatus Eiseniibacteriota bacterium
TCGCGCGCGAGCTCGAGGATCCGAATGGGTTGTCCCATGTCGAGGACGAAAACCTCGCCGCCTTTGCCCAAAGCTCCCGCCTGGATGACGAGCGAGGCCGCCTCGCGCACCGTCATGAAGTAGCGGGTGGCTTCGGCGTCGGAGACGGTGACCGGCCCTCCGCGGGCGATCTGGCGCTTGAAGAGCGGCACCACCGAGCCGCGGCTCCCCAAAACATTGCCGAAGCGCACGGCGATGAGACGAAGGCTCGCGCTCCCTCCATCTCCACCACCCCAGGCCCGCACCATCTCCTCGGCCAGCCGCTTGGTCGCGCCCATCACGCTCACCGGCTCCGCCGCCTTGTCGGTCGAGACGACGACCAGACGCTCGCAACCGTGGTCGCGGGCGGCGGCGATCAGGTTGCGGGTGCCGACGACATTGCGGAGCACCGCCTCCTCGGGAAAGCCCTCCATGTAAGGGACATGCTTGTGGGCGGCGGCGTGGAAGACGAGCTCCGGCCGATGCTCGGCGAGACACGCCGCGAGCCATCGCCGATCGCGAATGTCGGCGATCACCGGCACGAGCTCGGTCCGTCCGGCGACAAGACGGAGCTCGGCCTCGATTTCGAAGATCGAGTTCTCCCCTCGTCCGAGAAGAATCAGACGCCGCGCTCCGGCCTCGATCGCTTGCCGGCAGAGCTCGCCCCCGATCGAGCCGCCGGCGCCGGTCACGAGGATCGAGCGGCGGCCGAGAAACTCTCCCGCTCGCCCGCCGTCGTCCAAATCCACCGACTCGCGTCCAAGCAGGTCCTCGGGCTCAACCCGCCGAATCTGGTCGATCCGGACCTCGCCGAGAATGATCTCGCGGATCCCGGGGACGATCTTGAACGACACCTTCGCCGCTTCGCAGGCGCGCACTAGGCGGCGAATGACGGCGCCGGTCGCCGAGGGCACAGCGATCAGGATCTCATCGATCGCATGCTCGCCGGTCAAGCGGGCGATGTCCTCGCTTCGCCCAAGCACCGGTAAGCCGGCGACTTCGCTCCCGCGCTTGGCCGAATCGTCATCGACGAAACCTACCGGCCGATAGCCGTACTCGGGATGGGCGCGCATCTCCTCGGCGGCCTCGTGGCCGGCGACTCCGGCGCCGAGGATGAGGACGCGGATCTCGGTCACCGCCCGACCTCGGTCACCGCCGGACCGCCAGCGGCCGAAACACCGGACCTTCGGTCCCGCGCCCGCCCTCGGTCTCGATGCGCAGGAGATAGAGACCCGAGGGGACCGGATCGCCGTCCGAGTCGAGCCCGTTCCACACCTGGGCTCCCGAGTCGATTCGGCGCGACCACACCTCGCGTCCCGCCAGATCGATCACCGCAACGTGCACAGGCCCTGTGGGTCCGACATCGGTCAAGCCGAGGAAATCGCCGCTTCCGGGATCAAACGGGTTGGGATACGGGCAGAGCCGGGTGCAGCGCCGTGCCGAGGCGCCGCTTGCCTGCGAGCAGCCGCGATCATAGGAGAATCGACTGAGACCATTGACGGTGGCCAACCCGATCGTCCCGGTCGAGAGATCGACATCGAGGCGATTGGCCCGCTCGTCCACGACCCCCGGCACCAAATCGTCGTCGTAGACGATGACGATGCTCCCGTTCTCGCCGTCGAGCTCGACGAGCCCGCGCGGAGTGGCCGCCCATACTCGCCCGCAGCCATCGACGGCGAGATCGAGGACCTGGGGATCCGGAAGGGTCGCCCCCGGAATAGTGCGCAGATGCTGCACGCCGGAGAAAATGGCGATCCCCGAAGCGGTGCCCACCCAGACTTCGTTCTCCCGCGCCACCAATGCATTCACCACCAGATTGGGCAATCCCTGCGGCGTTCCGAGGTGAGTGATCGAGGTCGGGAACTCCCCGGGATTCGACCAGATATCGACGCCGCCCGAGGCATGCCCGATCCAGAGGGCGCCATTGGCGTCGAAGGCGAGGGCCTGAATCGAGTTGTCGAAGAGGGGAACGGTCGCGGTCGTGTAGTTGTCGAAGTCGCCGGTGGCCGGATCGATGTGATAGAGGCCATAGCCCGCTATGTCGGTGGCGACACTCCCGCCCCAGATCGCGCCGTCCGGAGCCTCGACGAGTCCGAGGAGATTGAAGGCCGGATAGGCGACGGCGTTGCCGCTCAAGTCATCCAGACGATCGAGGCCGCAGGTCGAATCCTGGCCGCAGCAGCAATGGGCGAGCCAGGTCCGGCCGCGGGAATCGACGAGCACGCGCGAAAAATCGCGGTTCTCGATCCCCTGCCGGCCGCGACCGATGCCGATCCATCCCGACGGCCCGAGGGTGGTCAAGAAAACCCGCGTCACCGCCCGCTCATTCGTCGTGCCGGGAACGATCGCCACGTCGCGATAGTCGGCGTTGAAGGAGAGCCCGGTCGGGGCCGGCGGATCCGGAGACGGGATTCGTTGCCAGAGATCGCCGGTTCCCAGCCGGTAGATTCCGCGACTGGTGGCCGCCCACAGCTGCCCGCCGATCGGCGCCATGGCGACCACATTGCGATCGGAGACGCCGAGCGACCGGCCGCTCCAGGTCATGAGGCCGGCGTCGAGTCGGTAGACCGACGCAGTATCGGCTTGCGTGCCGACATGGAGGGCGCCTTCGAAGATCGCAAACGCTTGCAAGGGCCGCCCCCGCCTGAGCCCGTTGGCGCGCTCGACCCACATGCCATTGACAGGATCTTCGAGGCGGAAGACGCTCGTCGCCGTTCCTGCCCACAGGAAGCCATCGAAGAAAGTGAGCGCGCGGACATCGAGATTGGCGAGCCCGCTGTTGATCAGCGACCGGCTGCCGTCGGGCTCGCGACGAACGACGCCGCGCTGGGTCGCGAACCAGGTGGTGTCGGCGAGGACGGCGATCGAGTTGACGAGGGGCGATTGGCCGAGAAAGGCCTCGATGTTGAAGGTGAGGAGGACGGCGCCCTGCGGCGCCTCCGGATCCGGGGGATAGCTGACGAGTGCCGCGCCGCTCGCCAATCCTACCCACAACGAATCGCCCACCGGGAGGAGCGCCCGCACCGAATCGGAGCCCAGATCGAACTGATCGAGGGGACGGCGGAGGAAACGGCTCGTCGTCGCCGATTGCGCCTGGAGGCCGCGCGATCGCGATCCATACCAGCGATTGCCGTCGGCATCGATGGCGATCGAGGTCAGGTCCTGTTCCTGGAGCCCATCATTGTGAAATAGCCGAAGGGTCGACGAGTCGGCGGGATCGAAGGCGGTCGCTCCTCCCGAGGACGATGCCCACACCCGGCCGTCGCTGTCCGCGGCGAGGCCGGTCATGAGGGTCCCGTCCATGAAGGTGTCCCAGCGTCCGGGGGCGGCGAGGACCGCTGTCGAGTGCAGGTAGAGAAGGACGGCGGCCAGGGGCAGGGCGAAACGGAAGCGGTTCGGGCCAGGCAAACAAGCTCCTTGGGTGGCGCGAGTGCGCGCGGGTTGGGCGCGTAAGTTATTCGATTCTATCACGCTCCGCCTGCCGGCTCTATCCCGGCCGGCGGCTCGGCGGGGGCGGCGCGAGGAGATCCACTCCGGCCACCACTTCGATGCGCGAGCCGGCGGGAAACGCTCCCGCCCACGGGCCGAGGAGCCGGACCCGCACCCCTTCCTCGGCAAGCGGCGCCACTTCGCCGAGGAGTGCGGCGAACTCTCCCGTCCGGTCGGCAATGATGAGCTCCTGCACCCGCTCGGCGAGGCAGAGGGCGCGGAGCCGATTCGCCGCCCGGCCGTCGGCGACGAGGAGCGGAGAATCCGGCTCGAGGAACCCCACCACTTCGAAGCGGGGGTTCTCGCTCGCTCGGAGTCGCGACGCGAGCCAACCCCCGAGCTCGCGGTCTCCGGCGACGAGGACGCGTCGCACCCCGAGACCGCGCGCCGCCATCCGATCGAGGAAGCGCCTGAGCCCGAGCCGGGCGCCGACGACGAGAGCGACAGCGAGCGGCACGGTGAGCAGGATGACGAAGCGCGAGTAGGCCCGGATATAGAGCAGAAAAGTCGAGACCAGGACGGCGAGGGCGGAGACCAGGATCGATTGCGTCACCCGCAGTGCAATTTCCCGCGGCTCATCGGTGGTGCTCCGTCGATAAAGGCCGAATCGCCGGAGCGCGACGAGGGTCGCGGCGTTGAACACGAGCAGGAACTGCCAGTAATCGGCGATCGGGAAGAGCGGCTTGGTGAAAAAGTGAGGGGCAAGGAGCTTCCGCGCGCCAAAAGCGAGGAGGAAGGCGGCGTTGATCGCCAGGAGATCGCCAACCACCAATGCCGCTCCGCGCAAACGCTCTCGATTCCGTTTGAGCACGTAGAGGAGGAGGCTCCACTTCTCGTAGAAGCGCAGCACGCTCGCCAGGTGGCTCAAGCGGGCGGGATGCAGCAGCCCGGCCCGCGCGCTCTCCCGGCGGTGATGATGGATCATCACCGCTTCCGGGACATAGAGCACCTTCCAGCCGCGGGCGTGCATGCGCGCACACCAATCGACATCCTCGAAATAGAGAAAGAATCGCTCGTCCATGAGCCCCACCTCCTCGACCGCGGCGCGGCGGGCGAGGAGACAGGCTCCGATCAGCCAATCGACATTGCGCAGGCTCGAGTGATCCCAATCGAGCATCAAGTGATGGCGAAGAACGGGATGCCGGGGGAAGAGGCGGCCGAGGAAGGTGCGGCGCAAGAGGAGGGCGCCAGCCGTATAGAAGCGCCGGCAAGAGAGCTGCAGGCTGCGATCGGGATTGAGGAGCTTGGCGCCGGCGAGCCCGGCCTCGGGATGCGCGGCCATGGAAGCGACGAGACGGTTCACCGCCTCCGGCTCGACCTCGATGTCGGGATTCAGGATGAGAAAGAAATCGGCGGCGGCGCCTGCGGCGGCGATCCCCTGGTTGACCGCGCGGGCGTAGCCGAGGTTGTGGTCATTGCGAATGAGATGGACGCCGGCCGTCTGGCGCGCGACCTCGGCGCAACCGTCGGTCCGCGAATTGTCGACGACGATCACCCGATCCCGTCCGACGACCCCCGCCCGAGCGAGCGAATCCAAACACGCGGCGAGTAGCTCCGGGGTCTCGTAGGCGACAATCACCACCGCGAGCCGCGGCCCGCGTACCGGCGGCGCCGATGCCGTCGAGGGCGCCGCCTGGCTCACAACACTCCCAGGATGTCGAGGGCGCGCAACCGCCAGACCATGAGCGCCGCCTCGACGATGATGCGCCGAGACATCTTGGAGATCCCCACCCGCCGATCGGAGAAGACGATGGGGATCTCCCGCACTCGAAAGCCTTTTCTCCAGGCCTTGAAGCTCATCTCGATTTGGAACGAATAGCCGTCCGACTTGACCCGGCTCAAGTCGATCGCCTCGAGCACCTGGCGGCGGAAGCACTTGAACCCGGCGGTCGAATCGCGGACCGGGAGGCCGGTCACCATCCGAGTGTAGCGGTTGGCGGCGATCGAGAGCAGGAGGCGGCTGATCGGCCAGTTGACCACCGTGACTCCGTTCAAGTAACGGGAGCCAATGACCAGATCGGCGTTCTCGATCGCTCGCATGAACTGAGGCAGGCTTTCCGGATCGTGGGAGAAATCGGCGTCCATCTCGAAGACGAGATCGTAGTCGCGCTCGAGGGCGAATCGG
>JBIOUT010000300.1:0-6875 GCA_044867365.1 Candidatus Eiseniibacteriota bacterium
ATCCCCCGAACGGAGTCCCCGAGTTCAGGATCGCCGGCCAAGCCGGAGACCTTCTCGGCTCGGGTCTCGCGGCGGGCGATTTCAATGGCGACGGCTTCGATGACCTCGCCATCGGCTCCTGGCGCAACTCGACTGCCGGCAGTCAGGCAGGCAAGGTACTTGTCTTCTTCGGCGGAGCTTCCCCCGACACCATTCCCGATCGCACTCTCTTCGGTGCGGCACCTGGAGCGCATTTCGGACAGGCGCTTGCAGGAGCGGGGGACCTGAATGGCGACGGGATCGCCGATCTGGTGGTCGGCGCACCGGGGATAGGGGCAGGCCGGGTCTTCATCTACTACGGCGGCAACTCATTCGACACCATTGCCGACCTCATTCTCGACGGCGCCGCCGATGGCGAGCGATTCGGCATCGCTCTCGCGAGCCCGGGTGATCTCACCGGCGACGGCGAGGACGATCTGGCCGTCGGAGCCGACCGGGCGGACCTCCCCGCGACCTGGGCCGGAGCAGTTCGCATCTTCGCCGGCGGCCCGGGGATCGACACCACATCCGACCTCACCCTTCTTGGAGAGACGGCGGGGAGCTTCTTCGGCGGTGACGTGTCCGGCGCCGGAGACTTCGATGGAGACGGGAACCTCGACCTCGTGGTCGGGGCCAAAGGCTTCAACGGCCCAAACGTCGATTCGGGTCGATCGTATCTTTTTCTCGGCGGGCCCGGCTTCGATGCCGTTCCGGATCTGACGATTACCGGACAGGGTTACGAGGAATTCTCCGGCACTGCCGTGGCCGGAGGCGGCGACCTCAATCGTGATGGCAAGGCGGATCTGATCGTGGGCGCTCCGGGCGCCGATGGCAACCGCGGCGTGGCCCGCGTGTACTTCGGTGGACTGCCGCTCGATGCCACCGCCGATGTGTTGCTTCCCGGTGAGGTCGGGGGCGACGAGATGGGCTTCTCGGTGGCCCTGGTTCGTGACTCCGATCGGAACGGCGCCGCGGAGGTGCTGGTCGGGGCATGGGCCCATGCCTCGAACGCCGGACGCATCTATCTCTACGGAGATTCCGCACCGCCGATCGGAATCGAGCCGACGGCGACTCCTGCGATCAGCTTCACGGTGGGCTCGGTCCGACCGAACCCATCATTGGGGAATCTCGAGCTGCCGATCACCATCGACGAGCCGTCCCGAGTGCTCGTCGATCTCTTCGATGTCGAAGGCCGCCTGGTCGCGCGGCTTCTCGACCGCCATTACTCCGCCGGGAGCCACGTCCTCGGCGCCGGCGCCCGCGCTCCCGCCGGTCTCTACCTCCTCCGCGTCACCCGCGGCAGCGACAGCCACGTCCGCAAGCTCGTTCTCCTCCCCTGAGGTTCCGCAAATAGCGATCTTTTAGATGAAGGCGAACGCCACGCCGACAATCAAGGCGTAGACGAGGCAGAAGGTCATCCCGTAGCCGGCGATGTTGCGGAAGGAAAGACCGGCCACGGCGAGCAGCGGGATGGCCCAGAACGGCTGGATGATGTCGGTCACCATCTCGCCCCAGGCATAGGCGAGAACGGTGTTGCTTCCCGCCACTCCTAGATTCTTCGCAGCCTCGAGCACATACGGTCCCTCGATCGCCCACTTCGAGCCTCCCGAGGGCACGAAGTAATTGAGGATCGCCGAGTACCAGAGGACGAGGGACGGATAGCTATGCGGCGTCGACGCCCCGGTGAACCATCCGGCGATGACGTTGGCCAGGCCCGAGCCCTTCATCATTCCCATGATGCCGGCGTAGAGCGGGAACTGGACGATTACCCCCCATACATGGGTGCCGGCCTCTGCCGCCGCGCGCAGGAACTCCGATAGCTTCCCATGGAGGATGATGCCGAGAGTGAGAAAGGCGAAGTTGACCAGGTTCAGCGTGACCGCCGCCGCCCCCTTGTCGAGAAAAGTGATGACGAGCCAGAGGCATCCCGCACCGCCGAGAACAAGCGCGACGATCGGAGTCTGCTCGAGTCGGGCGGCCGGGGTGAGCGCGCCTTGCAATGCTGCGGCTTTCTTCCGTTTCGCAGGGGCTTCGTCGCCGGCAAGCGCCTCGGGGGGGGCCGGCTTCGCCTTTCCGGCCGGCGGATGCATCGCCACCGCCACCAGGGTCAGGACGGCGATGACGACGGCCACGAGCGCGACATTGAACGGGCGAAGAATGGTCGCGGTGATCGGGATCACCCCAGTTGTCTCGGCGAGAAAATGCCCGGGTGTGGCGACGAGAAGCGGCACCGATCCCGAGAGTCCTGCATGCCACACCGCCCCCATCCCCAGATAGGCGCTGGCGATGAGAAGCGGGTAATCGACCTCGGGCCGCCTCCGCGCCAGATGGCGGGCGAAGACGGCGCTACCAATAAGCGACAGTCCCCAATGGAGAAGTGCGGTGCCCATGGAGAAAAGCGCCATGAGCGCGATCGCTCCTCGTGCGCTGCGGGGACGTCGGGCAAGGGCGTCGAGCAAGCGGGCGAAGGGGCGCGATGCCGCGAGGATCGAGCCGGTCACCATGACCAGGCACATCTGCATCGCGAACTCGTTCAATCCCCAGAATCCATCGCCCCAGGAGCGAAGCAGTGAGAGCGGTGTGGCGTCGGTGGCGGCGAGGCCAAGTCCGAAGGTGACGAGGCTCAGGGCGACGGCGATGACCAACGGATCGGGAATCCATCGCACCGACCAGTTGGACAATCCGGCCGCGACCCTCGCCAGCATCAGCCGCCTCCTAGACGCGCACCGCCAAACCGGCCGGACGTCACCCGCCTCGTACCGTGTCGGCTCCTTCGGCTACTCCTCGCAAGGCCGCGATTCCGAGCCGACTCCGGCGATAGCCGTAGAAGGCATAGATGATCGCGCCGACCACGAGCCACACCGCGAAGCGAACCCAGGTCCGCCCGGGAAGCCCCGCCATGAAGTAGATGCTGCAGATGATGCCGAGCGGCGCCACGAGCCACACCGCCGGACAGCGGAAGGCGCGCGGCCGTCCGGGATCTTTGATTCGCAGCGCCAGCACCCCCGCGCAGACGAGTATGAACGCGAATTGGGTGCCGATATTGGTGAGATCGATCATGTCGGTGATGTTGAGAAAGCTGGCGCCGACGCCGACGAGCACCCCGGTCCAGATGGTGGTGACATGCGGGGTGCGGAACCGAGGATGGACGCGGGCGAAGGACTGAGGCAGGAGGCCGTCCCGGGCCATCGAGAAGAAGATGCGCGGCTGGCCGAGCTGGAAGACGAGCAGCACGGCGGTGTGCGCCACGACCGAGCCCAGAGCGACGAATGTCGCCCAACCGTGCTCCCCGACCGCGGTGAGGGCGACGGTGAGCGGCTCCCCCTCTCTCCCCTTGAGCTCGGAGAGCGGGAACATTCCGGTGAAGACCGCCGCCACCGTCACATAGATGAGCGTACAAATGAGAAGGGACGCAAGGATGCCGATCGGCATGTCGCGCTTGGGATTCTTCGTCTCTTCGGCGGCGGTCGATACCGCATCGAACCCGATATAGGCGAAAAAGACGATCGCCGCTCCCGCCTGAATTCCCCGCCAGCCGTTAGGTGCGAACTCGCTCCAGGTGTTCATGCGCGAGAAGTCGAAATAGTGGATCCCGATCGCGACGAAGAAGCCGAGAACGATGAGCTTGATCGCCACCATGACCGCGTTGAAGGCGGCGCTCTCCCGGATCCCGATGACCAGCACCGCGGTGATGAGAGCAACGATGCCCAGCGCAGGCAGGTTCATCAGAATCGGAATCCCGGCGATATGCGGCGCCACCGCCACCAGATCGGCATGTTCAGGCCGAAGCGCCGTCTGTAGATCGACCGACATCCACCATGGGATGTCGATGCCGATCCCATGCATGAAGTCGCGGAAATAGTTGGCCCAGGAGATGGCGACGGCGATGTTGCCGATCGCATATTCGATGATGAGATCCCAGCCGATGATCCAGGCCAGGAGCTCTCCGAGGGTGGCGTAGGCGTAGGTGTAAGCGCTTCCCGAGATCGGGATCATCGAGGTGAGCTCGGCATAGCAGAGAGCACAGAAGGCGCACCCCACCCCGACAAGGAGGAAGGAGAGGATTACCCCGGGGCCGGCGCCGGGACGTGAGGCATCACCGAGCGCCGCGGTGCCGATCGAGGCGAAGATCCCGGCGCCGATGATCGCCCCGATGCCGAGAACGGTGAGATTGAGCGGGCCGAGGACGCGGCGCAGGCCATGGCTCGAGTCGGCCGCCTCGAGCGTGAGCTGGTCGATGCTCTTGGTGCTCGCCAGTCGGCGAAGAACGCTCATTCCCCTCCCCTGGAGAGTTGCGGTGCACCCTCAGGCCGCGTCGGCGCCGCGGAACATATCACAGGCCGGGGCACGTGGATGCTGCGTCGCAGCCTGGCGAATCGAACGCAATCGGGTATAATTGGATCGAACCGCGAGGGGGGCCGCCCTCTGCCATCGCCTGGGGCCGACATCGCAGCCTACAACTCGGGAGATTCCGATGACGAGCAGATCAG
The DNA here is from genome assembly GCA_044867365.1 of Candidatus Eiseniibacteriota bacterium. GTDB lineage: Bacteria > Eisenbacteria > RBG-16-71-46 > CAVPCR01 > CAVPCR01 > JBIOUT01. The sequence goes on from JBIOUT010000300.1 coordinate 4,509, forward strand.
CCCGCGCCGCCGCCCTCGCTACCGCCGCCAGTCTCCTCATCGCCGGACGCGCCGGCGCCTACTCGAGCGGCCCGCCGGACGGCTTTGCCGGAGATCCCCCTTTCTTCCGCACCTGCTCCAACTGTCATGGTGACGGCGTGCCGGGAGACGGGAGCCTCGAGCTTCTCAATACACCGCTCCAATTCACTCCGGGACAGGTGTACGCCTTGACGGTCCGTCTTCGCGACCCAGGGCAGATGCGATGGGGCTTCGAGCTGACGGCAATCGAGGACGCGACGTTATTCCAGTCCGGGACATTGAGCGTGACCGACATGCTCAACACCCAGCTCTCCGACAACCCCGGCACCCAGCCGGATTATCTCAAGCATACTTTCGACGGCACGTATAGCGGCGTCCTCAACGGTCCGGTGACCTGGAACTTTCAGTGGACCGCTCCCCTCTCCGGCGGAAGCCTGACCTTTTACCTGGCGGGGAACGCCGCCAACGGCAATGGAATCCCGGATCTGGGCGACGAGATCTACGCCATCCAGGTCCCGGTCTCCCCAACTGTCGGCATTGAACCCGTCGCGTCGCCGAGCATCGTGACCGCTCTCGAGCCCAGCTTCCCCAATCCCTTCCGTCCATCGACCACCATTCCGTTCACTCTGGCGGAATCGGGACCGGTGCGCCTCTCGGTTTATGGAGCGGATGGCCGCTTGATCGCCCAACTGATAGAAGGCGAGCAGGCGGCAGGCCGGCACATCGTTTCGTGGGACGGCCGGGACCGGAATGGCCAGCGCCTGCCGAGCGGGGTCTACTTCTTCGCGCTGAACGCCGGCGGGGTCGAGTCTCGCCAGCGAGCAGTGCTTGCCGAATGACCGCAACACTACCCTGAAACACGAATGAGGCTTGCATTATGACCTAGGCTCTCAGCCAGGAGGCTGAAATGGATTCGACCCCGGCCGCCAGGAATAGTGCCCGCAACCTTGCCGTCGCGGGAATCGCCTTCCTCCTCCTTCTTTTTGGAGGCCGCCCGGCGGGCCAAGCGCTCGCCTTCGAGTCCACCTCCGCCGGGGTTCTGCTCCGGGTACCCGACGACTACCCCACGATCGCTGCTGCTTTGGCAGCCGCTGCCCCCGGCGATACGGTCGGCGTCCGCGCCGGCACCTATGAGCAGACATTCGTTCCCAGAGACGGTGTTCCGGTCCTCGGCGGCTTCAACCCGACGTTCACCGTTCGCGATCCCGATCTCTTCGAGACCCGGCTCATTTCGTCCGGCCGCATCGTAACTTGTCAGGGCTGCGCCGGCCCCACAGCGGTCATCGATGGCTTCATCATGACCGGTGGCGGTGGAGAGGCCGGCGGACTGATGTTGATCAGCGGCGCCTCGCCGACTGTCAGCCACAACCGCTTCGAGAACGGCAATGGGTCGAGTGGCGGTAGCATCTACATCACCGGCTCGTCATCGCACATCATCGAGAACGTATTCTCCGGCAACCGGAGCACCGAGATCGGAGGGGCGATTGCCGTCGTCTTCTCAATTGGGCCGGTGATCGAGGGATGCCGGTTCGAGGGCAATCAGGCCGCCTCATCGGGTGGCGCGGTCTTCCTCGACAATGCCAATGTCCTGTTTCGCGATTGTGTGTTCGTCGGCAACAACACCCCGTTCGGAGGCGGCGGGCTGTGCATCCAGCTGTCGGAGGCCATGGTGGATCGATGTGTCTTCTTCAGGAACACCGGCGATCGTGGCGGCGGGATCTGCTGCGCAGGAGCCAATAATCCCACGATCAGTAGCTGCACGATCGCCGACAACACCGCCACTATCGGCGGAGGTGTCTTCGCCCGGAACGGAGGAGTGACATCCATCAGCCGCTCGATCGTGGCTAACAACCACGGCATCGGCCTCGTCGCCGAGGAAGCGGCTGCTATCACCCCTGCCTGCAACGACGTTTGGAACAATCTCCCGAGCGACTACCTCAACGTGACCCCCGACTCCAATTCGATCTCCGCCGATCCACTCTTCTGTGATTTCTCCGGTGGGGATCTCACGCTCGAGACAGGCTCCCCGTGCGCACCAGCCAATTCCCCGGTCTGCGGTTTGATCGGGGCGCTTCCTGCCATCTGCCCCCGCCTGTTCATCCGAGTGCCTGACGACCACCCCACGATTGTCGCCGCCATCAACCTCGCCGGCCGCGGCGATACGGTGGCAGTCGCCGAAGGCCATTACTTGGAGCATGTGACATTGAAGGAGCGCGTCTACTTGCTCGGTGGCTGGCGCAGTGACTTCGGAGAACGCGACGTGGAGTCTCACCCGACGGTCATCGATGCCGGCAACTTCCTGAGCGCGGTCGTAGCTCAGAACGGCGAGACCCCGATGACCGTGATCGA
>JBIOUT010000301.1:0-15879 GCA_044867365.1 Candidatus Eiseniibacteriota bacterium
GAGCGACTCGCTGCCCGGCATGCCCCACCCGCACCCGCTTCCCATGCACCTGGACCTGGCGAACCCGCGCGGCTTGAGCTCCCGGCTCGACCATGACTTGCTGTCCCTCGCTCACCTCGCCCTGCCAGAGGGTCCCGGTGACGACGGTGCCGAAGCCTTCCATGATGAAGACTCGATCGATGGGAAGGCGAGGCGGGCCGGTCGAGGAGCGAGTGGGTGTGCTCATGGCGAGCTCGTCGATCGCCGCCACGAGCTCTGCCTTGCCTTCACCGGTGAGCGCGGAAACGCGATGGATCCGCCAGCTTGCAAAGGGAGTGCCGGCGAGGTACTCGCGCACATCCTCCTCGGCGAGGTCGAGGATCTCGGGCTCGACCATATCGATCTTGGTCAAGGCTACGAGTCCGCGGGTCACCCCGAGCAGCTGGACGATCTGACCGTGCTCGACCGTCTGCGGCATGACGCCCTCGTCCGCCGCCACGACCAGGATGACGAAATCGATGCCACCGGCGCCGGCGAGCATGTGCTTGACGAAGCGCTCGTGGCCGGGGACATCGACCACTCCCACCCGGATCCCGGACTTGAGATCGAGATGCGCGAACCCGAGCTCGATCGAGATCCCCCGCTCCTGCTCTTCCTTGAGACGATCGGTGTCGATTCCGGTGAGCAGGCGAACGAGCGCCGTCTTCCCGTGATCGACGTGACCCGCGGTGCCGAGGATGAGGTTGCGCGGCGAATCGTCCATAGCCAACGAAGTCTAGCACGGGACTTCGAGGACTCTCGGCGCGAGCGAGCCGAGCGGATGCATTGCACGAACCGGTCGCGAGCGACTACGATCGGCGGTTCATGTTTTCCATCGTGCTGCTCGGTTTCTTCATCGGCATCAAGCATGCCGTCGAACCGGACCACGTGGCCGCGGTCGCCTCATTGGCGACGCGCTCGCGCAGCGTCCCGGAAACGGTGCAGATGAGCGCCTTCTGGGGGCTCGGCCATGCGCTGACCTTGCTTTGCTGCGGCTCGGCGATGTTGTTGCTCGACAGGATGGTACCCGAGCGCGCGGCGCACGCCCTCGAGTTCATCGTCGGCGGAATGCTGGTCTTTCTCGGCGCCGAGGTGCTCCGCCGATTGATCACCCGGAAACCCCACTGGCACGTTCACGAGCACGAGGGCGGGATTCGACACTTCTACGCCCACTCGCATGCCGGTGAAGAACGCCGGCATGCCCACGATCCCCTCCACCATCACCATGCCCATCCCGCCGGTTCCGAGCGGCTGCGCTGGCGCGCTCTTCTCGTCGGCACCATGCACGGCATGGCGGGATCGGCCGCTCTCATCCTGCTCGCGTCCGAGACCACCCACTCGCTGGCTCAGGGCCTGGGCATCCTGGCGATGTTCGGGTTGGGCTCGATTCTCGGCATGGCGATGTTATCGATGGTCATCGCCATGCCACTCCGGCACTCGGCGGGACATCTCACCTGGGCTCATCGTGGGCTCGAGGCGATGATCGGCGCCGTCACCCTGGGGCTCGGAATCGTCGTGATGCTCCGCTCCGGCTGGGGCGGCTGATCCGAGTCGTTTCCGCTGCGCGGGCGCTAGCGGTTTTGATCTCGGCCGTCCGGGGCTCGACTACTGGCGAATGCGGGAGACCCTGGCGCCGACGGCGTCGAGCTTCTTCTCGATCGATTCGTAACCGCGATCGATGTGGTAAATGCGGGAGACGACCGTCTTGCCTTCCGCCACGAGCCCGGCGAGGATGAGCGCCGCGGAGGCGCGGAGGTCCGACGCCATCACCTCGGCTCCACTCAACCGCTCGACTCCTTCGATACGCGCGGTCGCCTCGACCACCGCGATCTTGGCGCCCAATCGCGCGAGCTCCGGCACGTGAGTGAAGCGGTCGTGGTAGATCCCTTCGTTGATTACCGTCGTGCCGCGGGCCCGTGTCGCCATCGCCATGATCTGGGCCTGCAGATCGGTAGGGAACCCGGGGTAGAAATCGGTCGACACCTCGACCGCTTGCGGGCGCTCGGTGCCGCGCACTCGCACCCAATCAGGACCGACCTCGGTATGCATGCCCATTCGGGACAGGCAATCGAGGAGCGCCCACACGTGATCCGGCACCATGCGGGTGACGGTGAGCTCGCCGCCCGCCATGGCGCCGGCGATGATGAAGGTGCCGGCTTCGATCCGGTCGGGGATGACCGCATGCTTGGCCGGATGTAGGGAAGTGACTCCATGGATGGTCACGGTGCTCGACCCGCCGCCTTCTACCCGGGCGCCGAGGGCGTTCAAGTAGTCGGCGAGGGCGGGGATCTCGGGCTCGCAGGCGGCGTTCTCGAGCACCGTCGTCCCCTCGGCGAAGACCGCCGCCATCATGAGATTGGCAGTGGCGCCGACGGAGGCGATGTCGAGATGGAAGCGGGCGCCGCGCAGGCGCTTGGCCTCGGTCACGATATAACCGTGCTCGATACTCACCCTCGCACCGAGCGCCTCGAGGCCGGCCAGATGCAGATTGACCGGACGAGGACCCCATGCGCACCCCCCGGGCAGGGAGACACGGGCCTGACCGAAACGCGCAAGCAAGGGCCCCAGGACGTAGATCGAGGCGCGCATGGTCTTGACCTGGTCGTAGGGCGCTTCGACCGAGGTGCAGTCGGTGGCATCGAGCTGAAGTGCCGAGCCCTCCTGATGCACCTCGACGCCGAGCGCGGCGAGCACCCAGCTCATGGTCGAGACATCGCGCAGGATCGGGACGTTGTTGATGACGCACGTCCCCTCGGTGAGGAGAGTCGCCGCCATCATCGGCAAAACGGCGTTCTTCGCCCCCGACACCTCGATCGAGCCCGAGAGTCGAGCGCCTCCTTGAATGACAAACTTGTCCATCGGGATCCCGACCCCGACCGGCCTCAGAATGGCCGGCGCACTCACGCTCTGACCTGCCGCCGATGTCGCATCGCTATCCTCCAGCGGTTTGCGCGACGATACACCCCGAGTCAAGTGCCGTTTTCCTGTTGGTAAGCGCCTCGATCGTGATGGGGCAAATCTCCAGTGCGAATGCGGCTGGGAGATGCCTTTCAAGAGGTTTCGGCCGTAGGGGCGGCCTTCTTCACGATCGAGAGCGATAGAACGGGCTATTGCGGCCTGCGGGCGAGGAGCACCCGATCGTGTCCGGAGAGGTCGGGGCGCACGGCGATCGCGCTCCAGCCATGCTTTGCCGCCAGGTGTTCGGCCGCGGCCGCCTGGTCGTGGCCGATCTCGAGCACGAGATGGCCGCCCGGGCGGACCACCGAACCTGCATCGGCGATGAGACGGGCGATGAGCGCAAGCCCGTCCGGGCCGCCGTCGAGGGCGAATCGGGGGTCGTGCTCGCGAACCTCGGGTTCGAGTGAGGCGATGACATCGGTCGGCAGATAAGGCGGGTTCGAGACCAGGAGCTCGAAGGCCGAGCGGGCGAGCGGCTCGACGCCGTCACCGCGCACCACTTGCACACGTGAGGCCACCCCCAGGGCGGCGGCGTTCGCCCCGGTCAGGGAGACGGCAAGTGCGTCCCGGTCGACGCAGGTGACCCGCACCCGGGGGCGCTCGGCGGCGAGGGTGAGCCCGATGACCCCGGCACCGGAACCGATGTCGGCGACCTGGATGAAGGCCTGATCGCGGGGCGCCGCATCGAGGACTGCGATCGCCGCCTCGACCACCGCTTCGGTTTCGGGTCGCGGGATGAGGACTCCCGGCGCCACCTGGAAACGGCGGCCGTAGAACTCGGCGTCGCCAAGCAGAAATTGGAGGGGGAGGCGGGCGGCGCGCTTGCCGAGGAGATCGGCAAAGGAGTCCCGCTCTACAGGGGTGAGGCGGCGGCCGGGGGCAAGACCGAGTTCGAGAGGCGGAAGTCTGAGGACGCGGCCGAGAAGCAACCGGGCGTCCACTTCCGGCGACGGCACTCCGGCGGCGGCAAGCCGGCGGACGGCGTCACGGAGGATCTCGGCGACGGTGGGAGCATTCATCGCCGTTCCTCGAATCGACTCTTGCAACCAGAACATTTCAACTCGGCCTCAAAGGAAGCGGCACGAGCGGAAGTCCACTCGTGCCGCCTTGGCCGCGAATGATGAGCTGGCCTTTCCGGCCGCTAGTACGACCCGGAACCGGAGCCGGCCGCCCCTCCTTTGGAGTCGATGTCGAAGGTGATCATGAAGCCGTTGGTGTTCTCGAATTTGTAGGGCTTCTTCCCCACGTTGTAGTCCTGGACCGAGGACGGCATCATAACGAAACCGTCGTTCTTGGTCGCACCCCAGTACTTGAGGTTCTTGATCACCACCGGCTCGTCGGTCATTCCCGGGAAGCGGGTGAGACGAACCTCGCCGCTCTTCCCGCCGTCGAGAAGAGCAGTCGCCTTGTCCTTGCTCGCTTCCCAGCTGATGTCGCCCTCGGCGGTAGTCACCGACTTCCACTTGACCGGGAATAGAGCGCCGACGATGGCGCCGATCGCCTCACGCTGCTCCTTGGTCGTCGACTTGTCATAGGTGATGACCGCCCAATCCATCTCGCCGTCGGCGAAGTTATCGCCGAGGTCGCCCGACAGCCAGAACTTGGCGCCGTCGAGCTTGACCGTGCCGTACGAGCCTTGGTTGATCTTGTATGCGTTGTTGAATCGGCAGTAGTGCTCGGCCTTGCCTTCGCCCATGCGATGCTCGGCGGGCTTCGTATTGAAGTAGCACTGGCAGAACATCGGGCAGGAGCAGGCCTCGATGACCGTCGCGTTCATCTTCCACTCCGGCCCCCCCTCCGCCGCATGACCGACGCGAGCCACACCGCCGACGAGACATAGAGCCAATGCAAGACCGAAGAAGACCGCTTTCATACCGACCTCCTTGACCAGACAGGGGGTTCTGCCGCTCACCGATCGCAGAGCGCGATCCGTAGGGGCTTGGGCGGCAGGTAAACACCGTCGGTTCGCCGTTGGTTCACGACGCGACCCCCCGTTTTTTAACAGAAGCGAGCCGAAACCGCAAGTCACCCCTGTCACCTGGAGTCGAGCCGGACTTTGCTAGACTCCACGCGATCCTTTGCTACAAAGCGAATCCGTGCTGCAAACCATCGCTTTCGTCATCAACGCCACGGCGATGTTCGCCGGCTTTCTCGCCGCCGGGCGGACCCAGGGCCTGGCGGGCCGCCCTCCCGGGCCGAGACTCCGGGCGCTTGGATTATTGGCCGCGGGCGCGCTGACCGCCGCTCACCTCGGGGGAGTGGTGCGCCAGCCTGCGGCAGCCCAGCTGCTTCTCGGCGTCACGCTCGCTCCCGCCCTCGGCGCCGGGGCGGCGATGGTCGCCAGCCTCACCCTCGCGGGAGGAGGCCGGCGTTGGCTCCGATTGGTCGCCGCGCCCTTCGCCGGTCTTGCCGGCCTCGCTCTCCTCGCCGGAGCGCCGATTACCGCCGCTGCCGGGCTCCTCCTCCCCGTCACCTTGCGGATGCCGTGGCTCGATCGGAAGGTGGGGCTCGGGACGCGCGCCTTGCTTTTTGCCGGAGCGATTCTCGCCATCGCCTTGGGTCCATCCGCCGCCGCTCGCGTGCCCCACCTCGGGAGCGGCACGACCAAGGTGCTCGGCCTCGCCGCCAGTCCTATATTCGCTTTCGCGGCGTCGCTCCTCCTCAAGCTCTTCATCCAGTTTCCCGGCCGAATCTTCAGCCGCTTCCGGCTTCGCACCCGGCTTTTGACCTCGTACATCCTGGTTGCGGCCATCCCCGTCGTCCTCATCGCCGCCTTTCTCATGGTCGCCGCCTATCTGATCATGGGGAGTTATCGCGCCACTCTTGCTGCCCGCTTCCTCGTGCCCGGCGCCGAGTCCCGCCAGGGGCTCGAGCGGATGCTCACCGATCCTGGTCTTGGGCCCGCCCTCGCCGACTCGCCGGGATCCGGGGCGGCCGGAGCGGTGCGCCGTGACTCCGGGCTTGCCCGGGACGGCGAGCTCGATCGTCTGGCCCGCGAGCATCTACCGAAAACGGTCAGCTTCCTCATGGCTCTGCGCCGCGATCTCCCGGACACCACTCATTTCACCCTGGCCTGGACCCCGCGCGACTCCGTCCCGCAAATACTTGCGTCATCGCCCGAATACTTACCTCCCGATTCACTCGATGCCATCCTATTTGCCGGTGAACAGGTCTTCTCTTCGACCGCGGTGGCGAAAAAGGACTCGGCAGCCGAGATCGCCCTCCGCGCCTTCTCCCCGCTCACCCCCGACAAGACGATCGCCGCGCAAGGCACGCTCAAGGCCGAGATCGGGATCGTCGTCCCTGACTCCATGACCCAAGGCAAGAATGGAATCGTTATCAGCATGGACGATGGGACGGCACCCGGGCCGCCGCGATGGATCGTGTCCACCACGAAAAAATCCCGCGGCACCTATGCCGGCGCCCAGGTGTTGAGAGGCTTCCAGATTCTGCCGAGCGGACACATCATTCGCCGTGACGCGCTCGTCCTGGTCAAGTTCCCCGCCAGCGACCTCGTCGGGATCCTGCGCGATACCCAGACCAATCCATTCAGTGTCGTCGTCCTCATCGCCCTTGCCGTCATCGGCGGTCTCTTCCTCTTGGTGGAGACGGCGGCCCTGGTGACCGGCGGCACCATCGCCCGCAACATCCACCGTTCGGTGTCCCTGCTCCATCAGGCCACCCGCCGGCTCGCGGAGGACGACTTCGACCATCGCCTGGAGGTCGACCGCGGCGATGAGCTCGGCGAGCTGGCCGGATCGTTCAACATCATGTCGCAAGGGCTCAAGGAGCGCCGGCGCCTGGCCCTCGAGCACGAGCACATGCAAGCCGAGCTCCTGGTGGCGCGCACTATCCAGCGCCGGCTCCTCCCCTCGCGGGTTCCCGACATTCCGGGGCTCGATGTGGCCGGCACCTCGATACCAAGCCGCGAAGTTGGGGGAGACGCCTACGATTTCTTGCGCTGGGACGACCGCCTCTTGATCTCGGTCGCCGACGTCGCCGGGAAGGGCGTGCCGGCGGCAATTCTAATGTCGAACCTGCAGGCGGGGCTTCGGAGCCAGGTGAACCGCTCCGGTGCGCTCGGACAGGTGCTCGCCGAGCTCAACGGGCTCGTGCTTGCTTCCACCGATCCCGGCCAATTCATTACCCTGGCCATCGCCCTCATCGATCCAAGAGACAACTCCCTCACCTACGCCAATGCCGGTCACAATCCGCCCCTGCTGCGGCGGGCGGACGGTTGTATCGAAACCCTGAGCGACGGCGGCATCCTGCTCGGCGTCCTGGCCGGCGCCCCGTACGAGGAGAGCCGGGTCAACTTCGCTCCCGGGGACGTGGCCGTCCTCTTCACCGACGGCGTGGTCGAAGCGACCGATGCCGAGGGAGCCTTCTTCGGCGACGACCGCCTGGTCGAGCTGCTCCGCGGCACCGGCGGACTCGACGCCGCCGCCATCCGCGATCGCATCGTTCACGCGGTCGAGGAGTTCACTCCCGGCGGTGGCCTCGTGGACGACCTGACCGTGGTGGTGGCGCGGCGGCTCGAGGACGGGACGAGCTAGAACAGCAGGACTACTGGGAGGCCAGGCCTCGGCGACGGCGCCGAGTCCGTCATTCGTCGCCCTCGTCCCGCTCCTCCGCCTCACTCCGACGGCCGGCGTCGAGACGGCCCTGATCGCGAGCGGTGGCAAGAGCGCTGATCAACTCGTCGAGGTCGCCCTCGAGGATCTCGGGCAGCCGGTAGAGGGTGAGCCCGACGCGATGGTCGGTGACTCGGCCCTGCGGAAAGTTGTAGGTGCGAATGCGCGCCGAGCGATCGCCGGTCGAAACCTGGGCGCGTCGCATCTCGCTGATCCGCGCTTCTTCTTCACGGCGGCGAATGTCGAGAAGGCGGGCGCGCAATACCGCCAGCGCCTTCGCTCGGTTCTTGATCTGCGATCTCTCGTCCTGACAGGTGACGACGAGACCGGTCGGCAGATGAGTGATGCGCACCGCCGAGTCGGTCGTGTTCACTCCCTGCCCACCGGGCCCCGAGGAGCGGTAGACATCGACCCGGATTTCCTCGGGAGCGATCTGCACCTCGACCTCCTCGGCCTCCGGTAACACCGCCACCGTCACCGCCGAGGTATGGATCCGTCCCGAGGCCTCGGTGGCGGGCACGCGCTGCACGCGATGGACTCCCGACTCGTGGCGCAGCCGTCCGAAGGCGCCGCGGCCGCGGGCCATGAGGATGACTTCCTTGAGCCCCCCGATCCCGGTGGGATTCGTGTTCATGGTCTCGATCCCGAACCCGTGGTCCTCGAGATAGCGCTGGTACATCCGGAAGAGATCGGCGGCGAAGAGCGCCGCCTCCTGGCCGCCGGTGCCGGCGCGGATCTCGATGATGGCGTTCTTGTCGTCCCTCGGGTCGCGGGGGATGAGGAGAGCGCGCAGCGCCTCGGCCTCCTTGTCGAGAGCGGCGCGTCCCGACTCGAGCTCGGTGCGGGCCAGGTCGACGAGATCGGCGTCCTTGGAGGTGCGGAGAATCTCCTCCGCCTCCTCGACGGTGGTGATGGTGCGGCGTAGCTGTCTCGCCTGGCTGACAACGGGCTCGAGCTCCGCACGCTCTCGGCCGAGATCGCGCAGGCGACCCGGATTGCGCGCGACCGCCGGATCACCGAGCTCGACGTCGATGGCGCCGAGCCGTGCTTCGGCCTCCGCAGCCTGCCTAAGCATCTCCTTGGCCTGGTCGAGAGACATGAGTTGGCCGCTTCACTCCGCGATCTCGGCGCCCGTTCCTCGTTCGCCGAGTCGGCCCCGATCGGTCGGATGGAACCGCGTCAGATGGGAATCAGCTGACCGCCGGACTCGCGAGTCACTTCGCGCACCGAGCGAATCGCGACCTCGATCTGGTCCCGAGTCGGCTCCCGAGTGGTGACGCGCTGGAGGAGAAGGCCGGGCAGGATGAGGAGGCGGACGATGGGGTGATCGGCCCATTGGCCGGAGAGCCGGGTCAGCTCGAACGCGACCCCACCGACGAGCGGAATGAGAAGGAAGCGCTCGAGACGCTCGGCGATCGAGTCCGGGCGGCCGAGGAGCATGAAGACGAAGATCGATCCCATCATGACCAGGAGCAGGAACGACGTGCCGCAACGCGGGTGGAAGCGCGAGTAGAGAGCCACCCGCTCCGGAACGAGCTCGTCTCCTGCTTCGAACGCGGCGATCGATTTGTGCTCGGCGCCATGATACTGAAAGACGCTCCGCATCTCGCTCCACAGGCTGATGAGGGTGATATAGGTCAGGAAAACGGCGAGGCGGAACGCGCCATCGATGAGGTTGAAGACGAAGCCACTTCGGGCGCCGGTCAAGTCGGCAAGGACGAGGGGAACCCAGAAAAAGAGGAGTAGACCGATCCCGAACGACAAGGCGATGCTCAAGGGAATCGCCAGGCGCTGAGCGAAGGAGGCGCGGCGTTCCGCACCGCCGTCTTCGTCAATCCCCGCCGCCTGGTCGGCGGAGAAGGCGAGGGCGGCGAGTCCCTGGCGCATCGACTCGATCAAGGCTACCGCCCCTCTGACAATCGGCAAGGCGAACAGCCGCTGACGGCTCGACAGCGACTCGAACGGCTCGGTGCGCACCGCGATCGAACCGTCGGGCCGGCGGACCGCGGTCGAGATCATCGAGGGTGAACGCATCATCACCCCCTCGATCACCGCCTGGCCGCCGATCGGCGCGTAGCGAGTCGCCATGGCTCTCGGTCGACTCAGCCCTTGGCCTTGGCCTCGTCGCCCTTGGCCTCCCCGCTCTTGGCGGCGGCGCTCTCGGCGTAGCGACGACGGAAGCGATCGACCCGCCCGGCGGAGTCGATGAGCTTCTGCTTGCCGGTGAAGAACGGATGGCAGTTCGAGCAGATCTCGACGCGGATCTCTTTGAGCGTGGAGCGGGTTTCGATCACATTGCCGCACACGCAGACAATTCTCGTGGGTTGATATTCGGGATGAATGCCCTTTTTCATGTTCACCTACTCTGAATCAAGACTCCGAGTCGCTCGACGCCGCTCGAACAGGGCCCTCGATCAAGCGCCGCCGCTCATCGACTCGAGGAACTTCTTGTTGGACTTGGTTTGACTGATCTTGTCGATCAGGAACTCCATGGCCTCCACCGGATTGAGCTCGCTCAGGAACTTGCGAAGGATCCAGATCCGATTGAGCTGGTCCTTGGGAATGAGGAGCTCCTCCTTGCGGGTGCCCGACTTATTGACGTCCATGGCCGGGAAGATGCGCTTGTCCGACAACCGGCGGTCGAGCACGAGCTCCATGTTACCGGTGCCCTTGAACTCTTCGAAGATGACTTCGTCCATCCGGCTGCCGGTCTCGATGAGGGCGGTGGCCATGATGGTAAGGCTTCCCCCCTCCTCGATATTGCGCGCCGCGCCGAAGAAGCGCTTCGGACGCTGGAGAGCATTGGCATCCACACCGCCGGAGAGAATCTTACCCGAGTGCGGAACCACGGCGTTGTGCGCCCGCGCCAATCGGGTGATCGAATCGAGCAGGATGACCACGTCTTTGCCATGCTCGACCAGGCGCTTGGCCTTCTCGAGAACCATGTCCGCCACCTGCACATGGCGATCGGCCGGCTCATCGAAGGTCGAGCTCACCACTTCGCCTTGCACCGATCGCTTCATGTCGGTGACCTCCTCCGGACGCTCGTCGATGAGGAGGACGATGAGCACGATCTCAGGATGATTCTCGGTGATGCCGTGAGCGATCTTTTGCAGAATGATGGTCTTACCGGCCTTGGGCGGCGAGACGATGAGCCCGCGCTGGCCCTTTCCGACCGGCGACAGGAGGTCGATGATGCGGTTGGTGACATCACGATCTTTGGTCTCGAGCGAGATCTTCTCGAGCGGGTAAAGAGGGGTCAGGTTGTCGAAGAGAATCTTGTCTTTGGCCGCGTCCGGGCTCTCGAGGTTGACCGCCTCCACCCTGAGCAAGGCGAAATAGCGCTCCCCATCCTTGGGCGGCCGCACCTGACCGGAGATGATGTCCCCGGTCTGGAGATCGAAGCGCTTGATCTGCGACGGGGAAACGTAGATGTCATCCGGGCCGGGGAGGTAGTTGTAGTCCGGAGAGCGCAGGAAGCCGTAGCCCTCGGGCAAGATCTCGAGGACGCCCTCGGAGAACATGAGCCCGTTTTGCTGGGTCTGGGTCTCCAGAATGCGGAAGATGAGCTCCTGCTTGCGCAAGCTCCCGGTGCCGGGAATGTTGAGGGTCTGAGCGAGGCTCAACAGCTCGGAGATCGTCTTGCCCTTGAGATCGGCGAGATCCATCCCCTTTCCCTCAGCCGAGGCACGAGACTCGGTGGCGGAACGAGAGGAGGATGAAGGCGTTTCGGTGGGTTCAGTGGACAGGCCGGGTTTCATGGATTGTGCCTCAGGCATCAAGCGCAGCAGCGCCAGAAGGCGAATTGTGACGTGCGTGAGGGCGGATGGATGATGACCGAGCTGGAAAGACCGCGCCCGGACGGCACGGAAGCGGAAGGTCGGAGGCCGGGGGACCCGCCTCGATAAACCCAGTCTAGGCGCACGTTCGGAACCCTGTCAAGCCCGTTCATGTCAAGCCCGTTCAAGACCGTTGCTCCCGCGTCAGGTGCTCCTCCGGGCGCCCGGCTGGAGCGGACGATCGTCCGCGGGCGCGAAGGCGCTCGCCAACAACCTCCATCGGATGACCTTCGAGCCGCTTGAGTTCGGCCCGCATCCGCGCGCCGCCCGCCGTCATCTCGTCCAGGAATTCGCGTGCAAACGCTCCCGTTTGGATTTCGGCCAAAAGATCCTTGAGCGCCCGGCGCGATGACTCCCCAATCACTCTCGGTCCCCGGGTCAAGTCGCCGTAGAGGGCGGTCGAGCTGATTCGTCGGCGGGTGCCGGCGATCCCCTCGGCGTGCACCGTGGCGACCAGGTAAATCAACTGGTGAATGCATTCGAGGTATGCCATCTCCGGTGGATAACCCGCCTCGACCAGGGTGTCGAAGGCCGCGGTGAGAAGCCCATGCATTCCTCCACAGAGCACCGCCTGTTCCCCGAACAGATCCACCTCGGTCTCGACCTGAAACGTGGTGAGGAGTATCCCCGCCCGGCCGCAACCGAGCGCTTTCGCATAGGCGAGCGCCAGGTCGCGGGTCTTTGCATCCGGGTCCTCGGCCACCGCGACATAGGCGAACACCCCGCCCCCACGGACGAACGCTTCCCGCATCCGCTCGCCGGTGGCGCACGGGCTCACCAGGAATACCGCCACCCCGGGAGGTAAGTCCAACTGCCCGTAGGTGACGTTGAACCCGTGAGCGAATCCGACCGCCTTGCCCGCCACCAGCCCGCCCGCCGCCGTCGCCTGCTCGACCACCGCCCGATGATGCTCGTCGGGGAGGAGGACCATGAGCACGTCGGCCCATCGGGAAACCTCCTCGATGCTCCCGGAGATCAGTCCATCGGCGGCGACCTGAGATCGCGACGGGCTTCCCGGACGGAGGCCGATACGTGTTGCGATCCCCGAGTCACGCAGGTTGAGCGCTTGAGCGCGACCCTGATGTCCGTAGCCGAGAATTCCGACTCGACGCGCGGCCAGGGGCCCGGCGTCGATATCGCCCTCCCATAGACAAGTACGGCTCACGGGGCGCAGCCTGATTCAGGAACGTCCGGCCTGGATCGCCTCGCCGAATCCAACGCCGCGAGCTGCCCGCGTCATGGTGTACCAGATCAGGACCACCGCCCGCTTGGAGTTCACCGTGTTGAACTGGGTTCGGTCGGGCCGAACCTCGCGGTTGTCCCTCAGCCAGACATTGATCTCGCGCTCGAGGTCCGCCAACCGGTCGAGGGGACCGTCGAAGATCTTCACCTGGATGACTTCACGTTCGCTGACGTCAGGTACTTGCGCCATGGTCGATCGGATCGGTGCGTGGCCGCCTCGCGGGAAGGCTTGCGGGGGAATGCACGTCCAACTTGCCGCCGAGGCTTGGGCGAAGACACGGGGCGATGATTCACGAGCCGGAGGGTTAGCTTAGGCGGCCGCCATCGCACCGTCAACTCGCGGCTAGCCCGGAGGAAAAGATACGGGCCGGACCCGTGGAGGCCCGGCCCGGGCGGCCCGCCGAATCGGGCACCGGGGACCAGGGGGGAGACTCCAGGCCATGGCACCACGAGTCGGACGAGTATGACCTCCGGCGGTAGCGGCGGGGAGGTCGCCAACCAGGCCAGATGGTCGCGGCTAGTCAAGGCAGCCCCCGTGCCACCCCTTCCAACGAGTCAAGTCCTTGCAAAACCATGAAATGAGCCCGGGAAAGGAGCCCCAGTAGACGGTCGGCTGCAGGTTGCACGTGGCGCCCCTTGCGATCCAGGGGATCCATGGGCCAGCCGACCCGTCGCAGTTGGACGAGGTTCCGGCGTTACCGCGGTTCCCGGCTCAGGAAAGGTGGTTCTAGAGAAGGTGGAGCGGATCGATGTCGAGCTGCAGTCGAACCCGCGAGGGGATCCCCGACCGGGTCACCCGGGCGAGCGCTTGCCGGGCCTGGCCATGAACCCGCACCCTCCTCGAGCCAAGCAACGTGAGATGCCATCGCAGCCGCCCACGCAGCCGCGGTAGCGGCAGCGGAGCCGGGCCCAGGACCAGGATGTCCGACCCCGGAGTGAGGGCGGCTTGAACTCGATCCGCCACCGCTACCACCGGTTCCTCTTCCGGACCGTCGATGTGAAAGCGCGCCATGACTCCGTAGGGCGGATAGCCGATTTCCTGGCGCTCGGCGAGCGCAGCAGCCGCGAACGCGGCGTAATCGTGAGTGACCGCAGCGGCGACGGCGGGATGCTCGGCCAGGTAAGTCTGGATGATCACCTGTCCCTCGAGACGCCCGCGACCGGCGCGCCCCGCCGCCTGAGCAAGCAGCTGAAAGAACCGCTCGCCGGCGCGAAAGTCCGGCAGGTTGAGCACGGTATCGGCGCTGACCACACCGACCAGACTGACCGCGGGAAAGTCGAGCCCCTTGGCCACCATCTGGGTGCCGACGAGGATATCGGCGCCTCCGCCGGCAAAGGCCTGGATCATCTGGCGATGAGCCCCACGGCGCCGGGTAGAGTCGAGGTCCATACGTAAGATTCGAGCGGCGGGAAACTCGCGCAGTACCTCGGCCTCGACGCGTTGGGTTCCCACGCCTCCGTACCAGAAGCGCGTCCCATCGCACTTCGGACATCGACTCGGCGCCGGCTCGCGCCGATTGCAGTGGTGGCAGCGCAGGAGATAACCGACCGCATGATAGGTGAGAGCGACCTCGCAGGACGGGCACCGCGGCACCATCCCGCATTCGGTGCACTGGATGAAGCTCGAATGACCTCGCCGGTGGACGAGAAGGATCGCTTGTTCCTTGCGATCGAGGACGCCGGCGAGCGCCTGACGAAGGAGTGGGGAGAGGACAGTCACCGGCACCGAACGGCGGGGGCGACGAGCAGGCTCACTTCCCGGGGAGGAGGGCTCGGCGCCCGGCGAGGGCGGTTCCGCACTCGAAGCAAGCCGTAAATCGGCGATCACGACCTCGGGAAGGCGCCTGCCATCGACCCGCGCCTCGAGCCTCACTTCGTCATAGCGTCCCCTTCCGGCATTGTAGGTGCTTTCGAGACTGGGAGTGGCCGAGCCGAGAACGACGACCGCACCTTGCATTCGGCCGCGCATGATCGCCGAGTCGCGCGCGTGATATCGCGGCACTTCGTCTTGCTTGTAGGCGGCCTCGTGTTCCTCGTCGACGACGATCAGTCGGAGCCGGGTGAGCGGGGCGAAGATTGCGGAGCGCGCTCCCACCACGACCGGGGCCCGGTCCGATCGCACCCGTTCCCATTGGCGCCGGCGCTCAGCGTCGGTCAGGCCCGAATGGAGGACGGCTACTCGTTCGCCGAGGCGGGAGGTGAAGCGATCGACGAGCTGCACGGAAAGGCTGATCTCGGGGACCAGCACCAGGACCTGGCCGTCCATACGGAGTGCGCACTCGGCGGCCTGCAAGTAGAGCTCGGTCTTGCCGCTGGCCGTGACCCCGCGGACCAGGACGACGCGGAATGCCCCTGCCTCGATCCGGGATTCCAGATGAGCGAGAGCCCTCTCTTGCTCGCGGCTGAGATCGAAGGGTGACTCCGACATCGCACCCGCGGCGGATGGCGCCGCATCCGCGCCGGACGCCGGAGTTTTTCGGCGGCCGGTCGGAGCCACGAGCGATCCGGGCAAGGCGGCGCGTAACACCTCGCCCCACGGAGCACCATAATAGTTGGCGAGCCAGCGGGTGAAGGCGAGGAGATCGTCACTCAGCGCCGGCTCGACATCGAGCACCTGGCGAATCGACCGCAATGTTCCCGCCGGCGCGCGGGTGACCGCTCCGACCACGACTCCGTGAAGAAAGCGGCGGCGGAAGGGAACCTCGACCCGGGTTCCGGGTCGAAGCGACCCGGCAAGCTCAGGCGGCAGGCGATAGACGAAGGTGCGATCCACCCCCACGGGGACCGCAACCTCGACCAGGGAAGGAGAACGGGTGGGGGAAGATGCCGGGCCGGTGGAGTGGTGAGGCGGGGCCACTCGGGTGCGCTGCATGCATCATTGGTAGCATACGCGCCGTCATCGACCAACCGCTTGGGTTCGTATGAGGCTAAGCGGATGAAGGAGCCCGATCAGTCGAGTCCAACTACCCGACCCACCCGATTGGGCTGGAGCATGCTGTTGATCTTCTCGACCAGCTTCCGCGGGCTGAAGGGCTTGGTGATGTAATCGTCCGCTCCGGCATCGATGCCGATCTTCTGATCCACGTTCCGCCCCTTGGCCGAGAGCAGGATGATCGGGATGTCCCCGGTCTCCGGGCTGCCCTTGAGTCTGCGGCAGGCCTCGTATCCATCCAACTTGGGCATCATGA
>JBIOUT010000302.1:0-4474 GCA_044867365.1 Candidatus Eiseniibacteriota bacterium
CCGCCGCGGCGGGAATCAAGCCGATGTCCTCGCTCAGCCAGGCAGCGGCGGCGCTCGTTCCGCCGCCATTCTCGAGCCGCGTCTCGACATCGACCCGAAGCCTCGACACCGACGCCGAGAGCTCCGCCGTACGCCCCGGAGCCTCGCCGACCCAGAAGGGAATAGTGGGCGGTTGACCGCGTGCGTCTTCCACGCGCACTCGACCAGGTTCGACCCGCAGAATCCGCCACGACGTACTCCCCAGCTGGAAGATGTCGCCGGAGATGCTCTCGATGGCGAAGTCCTCATTGACCGTGCCCACGCGGGCACCGGTCGGCTCGAGCACGACTTCGTAGTCGGCATTCTCGGGGATTGCCCCACCGGACGTGATCGCGGTGAGCCGTGCCCCGCGCCGCGGGCGGAGCCGCCGGTTGACCGCATCGCGATGCACGTAGGCGGCGCGGCGTCCGTTGCGCGTGCTGAACCCTTGGGCGAGCATGCGCACCACCGCTTCGAAATCGGACCGGGCGAGATTTCGATACGGATAGGCCCGGCACGTGAGGTCGTAGAGGGCGTCCTCGGTCCATTCCTCGGCAGCCACTGCGGCGACGATCTGCTGGGCGAGGATGTCGAGCGGTTGCTCGGGAATCAGCACCCGATCGAGCTCATGTCGCCGCACCGCCTCGAGAAGGGCCGCGCATTCCACCAGCTCATCGCGGCTCAACGGGAAGATGCGAGCCTTGGGCACCCCGGCCAGATGATGGCCCGATCGCCCTGCCCGTTGCAGCAGGGTAGCGATCGAGCGCGGCGACCCGAGCTGACAGACAAGATCCACCGCACCGATGTCGATCCCGAGCTCGAGCGATGCCGTGGCCACGAGCGCTCGGAGCTCGCCGGCCTTGAGTCGCTCCTCCGCTCGGAGTCGATGTTCGCGGGCCATGCTCCCGTGATGAGCGATCACTTGATCGTCACCGATTCGTTCGCCCAGATGACGGGAGACGCGCTCGGCCAATCGCCGGGTGTTGACGAAAACGAGCGTCGTGCGATGGGCGGCGACGAGCAGGGCCAGCCGATCGTAGATTTCCTTCCACACCTCGCCGGACATGACCGCTTCGAGCGGCGAGTCGGGGATCTCGATGGCGAGATCCATGCGGCGGGAATGCCCGGCATCGACGATGGTGCAATCGGGGACGCCCTCGGCGGAGACCCCACGCGTTCCCACCAGGAAGCGGGCGACCTCCTCGATCGGGCGCTGGGTGGCGGAGAGCCCGATCCGGGTGAGGCGACAACCGGCCAGGGCGTCGAGTCGTTCGAGCGAGAGCGCGAGGTGCGACCCCCGTTTGTCGCGGACGAGCGCGTGGATCTCGTCGACGATCACCGTGCGCGCGGTGCGCAAGAGGCGCCTCCCGCCCTCGCTGGTGAGCAAGATGTAGAGCGATTCGGGGGTGGTGACGAAGATATGCGGCGGGCGCCGCGCCATTGCGTTGCGGGCGGCGGCCGGCGTATCCCCGGTGCGAACGAGAGTGCGGATCTCGACCGGCGGCAACCCGAGGAGGGCGAGCTGACGGCGAATCCCCTGGAGCGGTTCCTCCAGATTCCGCTGGATGTCGTTGGAGAGAGCCTTGAG
The DNA here is from genome assembly GCA_044867365.1 of Candidatus Eiseniibacteriota bacterium. Classification (GTDB taxonomy): domain Bacteria; phylum Eisenbacteria; class RBG-16-71-46; order CAVPCR01; family CAVPCR01; genus JBIOUT01. Next base: position 1,607 of record JBIOUT010000302.1, read on the forward strand.
CGGCGAGACGTAGACGACCTGAGTCTCGTCGGGAAGCTGGCCCTCGGCGAAGAGATTTCCCGGACGGGGAGCGAGTCCCTGACGCACGAGATCGTCGATGGCCGCCAGGAACGCGGCCAGCGTCTTGCCGGATCCGGTCGGCGCCGCGATCAACGTATGACTGCCCGCCTGGATGGCCGGCCAACCCGCCGACTGTGGCGCCGTGGGCTTCCCGAAACGACCGGCGAACCACTGGGCGACGGCAGGATGGAAGGAATCGAGAACCATGGAGCCGAGATCCGTGGGCTAACGAAGGGGCGCGATCGAGCGCCGGCTCACCGGGGGACCTGATGTTACCTCAGATCCCCGCTCGATGCATTCGAGTTCCGTTCGATCACATGTCGACGCGGAACGGCTCCGCATAGCCTGTCAGCTCGACGTAACCGCGGCCACCGATCGGCACTCCGCGGCGCGTGCCCCGCACCCGCACCGCACCCTCCCAATAGGTGACGCCGGTCGAGCCGGGTGTCGAGAGCTCCTGATCGTCGAGGAGCGAGCTGACCTCGAGCTCGAGACCCGCCCCCGGCACGCGAATGCGCCAGCCGGCCGGATAATCGGCGCCGCTCTTGGGGCTATGCCAGCGTCGCGTGATCTCGACTTCGGTCTCCGAACGGGTCAGAGGAGTGACGCTCCCCTGCTCATCCACCAGGCTGCCGCTCGAAGCGGAATCGGGCAAGCCGTCCGCTCGCCGCAGCCGGTAGAGCATGAGGTCACTCTGGTCATCGAGCTGAAGCCCGAACCAATCCCATCCCACGAGCTGAGGATTGAGCTCGCCGGTAGTGAACTCGTGGTCCATCCACGCTTCCCCGGTCACCGGAATGTCCCGGCCATCCATGCGAACCGTCCCTACGGCCGCAAGTCGGGTGATCGAGACGTAATAAGAGGCTTCGCCCTCGCCCATGCCTTTGCGGCTCAGCCCGGAATCACCGTGAAGCGCCGGAGGCTTGCGCGGCTCGAGGCGCAAGCGAATGCCATGCGAGCCCGGCTCCTCGGCGGCGAGACGATGACTCCCGTCGGGCGCCATTTGCGCTTCCCAATCGTCGATCCACACCCGGTAGCGGGCCGAACCGGCGCCGGCGAGCCCGAGTGCATCGCGGCTCGTGCGCTCGGCCATGAGAAAGCGGCGGCCGCGGAGATCGGTGATCGCGAAATGGGCGAAGTAGAGATCGCGAAGCGCCCAGGCCGAGCGCCGTGGCGGGTCGGGGCGAGCGACGCCTCTACGAAAGAAAGTGAGCTCGAATCCGAAGGCGGGATCGGATGAAGAATCCGCTCCCTGTGTCCGCAGCTGGCCGGTGTAGTACCACCACTCGGTGCGATATGCGGGATGGGCCGCGTGATCGCGGGGAAATCGGAGCTGGACTCCCGGGCGAACCATCTGAAAGAGATTGGAATTCTCGGGAGCCGCAGAGATCGTCGTCATGGAGACCACGGCGATTAGAAACAGCGCCGCCTGCGCCCGGCGCATCCATGAGCTCATGGCACACCGGCGCGGGAATCGCTCCGGGCCGCGGATTCGACCGCCGGAGTCTTCGACTCTTCCGGTGGCTTGAGTCGGCGGAACGAGGCAAAGAGAGCGAAGTCGTAAATCATCTTGAGCACCGCTCCGGCCACCAGAGGCGCCGAGAGGGCGAGCGCCTGCATTGCCCAACCTGCCGCCGCCGGCGCCAGCGCCCAGGCGCCGTTGCGGGTCAGGGCCACCATGCTCGCGGCGAAGGTTCGTTCCTCCGGCGCCACAACGGCCAGGAGATAGGACTGGCGCGTCGGCACGTCCATCTCGACCAGGAGCTCGCGTAGCAGAAAGAGATCGATCGCAAGCGGCAGCGTCGGAGCAATCGGCACCAGGAGGAGAAGCAAGCTCGACGGGAGATGGGTGAAGACCATGGTGTTGATGAGCCCGATGCGGCGGGCGAGACGCTCGGCGAGAAGATACGACACGGCGTTCAAGACGCGCGCGGCGAAGAAGAGCGGGGCGAGCAACTCCTCTCCAATGCCGAAGCGCCGGAAAAACCAATACGAAAGCAGGGCGCCGGTGAGGAAGCCGCCTCCGAGGCTGTCGACGAGTGAAAGCGCGGCGTAGCGGGCGATCACCTTTCGCGCCCGGGGGGAGGGGCGGGGCATCCGCGGGGGCGCGATTCTCGCTCCACCCTGCGGGAGCCATTCGACGGCTTTCGACAAGCCGGCATAGGCGATGATCGCCAGGACTCCGAGCCCCGCATAACCGGCGAAGGTCCAGCGATACGAGGTGAGGAGATCACAGCCGAGCGCCTGTCGAATGAGGACCGGTGCGCCGGCGGCGAGACTTCCGGCGGCATGTCCCGCATCCACCGTCAGGTGATACCAGGAGAGGACGCGGGTGCGACCGCGCTCATCGGTGGTTGCCGGGAGGATCGACTGCTCGAGCGTCGAGGCGGCGCCGCGATCGCGTCCCATGCCGTTCACCATGCCGAAGAAGCAAGCGAAGGCGAGCGCCGCTCCCGAGGCGCCGCCGGCCAACGCCAATCCTCCGGCACTCATGAGCGCTGCGAGGAGAATGAGCATCCAGCGCCGTCCCATCCGGTCGGCCAGGAATCCAACGGCGACGGTGGCGAGAGCGCCGCCGCCGAGACCCAGGCTCACGAGCAGGCCCATGGCACGGATATCCCAACCACTCTCGGCAAGAGTGAGGCCGAGGAGAACACCGGTCAGACCGACGCCGGTCGCCCGCAGGAAGGCGGCGGCAAAGAGGCGAGCGCGATCTCGCATCAGCAAGGGATTGGTGTGCGCCCGTTCCAATCCTCTATTCCTCTCGCAGGCTCGCTGCCGGGTCGGTTCGAAACGCCGCCCGCGCGG
>JBIOUT010000303.1:0-5621 GCA_044867365.1 Candidatus Eiseniibacteriota bacterium
GGAGCTCGGCCGGGGCATCGAGCAGGATGAGGAGATCCGGCTTGGGATAGAGGTGGGCAAGGACGAAGCCGTGAACTCGCCGAGTCAGGCGGCGAGCGCTTCCATTTCGAACCACGTCGTGAGCGTAATAGTCGGAATAGAAGTGACGGTCGAAGACAACGATCCGTCCCCTGGCCACGTGGTACCAGGCAAGCGCCTGTCGGTACCACTCCTCGCCGAGGCGATTGGCAAGACGCATCATCGCCAAGCCTTCGGATATCACGGTGGAAACGGCGCGGCGGGGAAATGAGCCACGGCGAGTGGCGCGAGGCTCCGGGTCAAGGGCCGGAGGTCCGTTGACCGGACGCCGCCCGGCAGCTCGCTTGACGGCGTGAATGAGCCGGGTCGTCGGCAAGAGCACATTGCTCGAGTCGGCGTTCATTCCCATATACAGGTACTTGACCTTGAACGGCAGGGTGCGCTCGAGGCGCCGGCCGATCGTCGTCTTGCCGGCCCCATCGGGGCCGATCAAAGCGACGGTGAACATACGCTTGCCTCCACTGGGTCGCCGTGGACTGCTCCCCACAAGACTTCCTCCAACGCTGCGCCGCTCCGCTCCCACTGGAAATGGGCGGCGACGTAACGCCGGGCTTCCGAGAAGGGGGCCGGGTTCGTTTCCCGCAACCGGAGCTCGCCGATCAGTGCGTCGGCGAATTCCTTCGGCTCCGAGGCGATGCGAAGCGGCGGCGGCGGGCCATTGGCCGGTGACAGGCCTTCGGCCACCAGCGGTGACACGACGGCCGGTACCTCCATCGCCATGGCCTCGAGCACTTTGTTCTGGATCCCGGCGCCGAAGCGTAGCGGGGCGGCGAACACCGTCGCCCGCTCGAGGAAGGGACGCACATCATCGACGAATCCGGTCACCTCGGTTGCGGAGCGTTTTGCCGCATGCATCAACCGCCGGGATGGATTTCGCCCGACGATGAGTAGCTTGGCCGCGGGGACCGAGCGCCTGACGAGCGGCAAGACGTCTTCGATGAGATGAAGCGCCGCGTCGGCGTTCGGCGGATAGCTCATGACTCCGGTGAAGGCGATGGTGTCTCGGCCGCGCTCGGCAGTGTTCCGCTGCCAGAAGCTCAGATCCACCCCGTTCGGGACCACCGACGCCCGGGCACACCCCACTGGAGTGGCGCCGACCAATGCATCTCGATCGCGCGCCGACGCAAAGACGAGGCGAGCGGCGCGCCGGACCGTCTCATGCTCGATGCGGCGCACGTGCGCGCAGTCGAGAACCGAGAGAATGAGGCGCCCCGGGCGCGCATAGCGCAGTGCCCCTTTGAGGCGCATCGAGCCCGCATCGCACACATCGGCGACCAACGGCACCCCTTCGAGCGCCTCGCCCACAGCGAATGCCTGCTTGCCGGAGAGCAGCACCACATCGAAGCGCTCCTCGGCGATGAGCCGCCGCGCCGTCTCGCGCATCGCTTGCACCGCCTGGTCCGCGGCCGGTCCGCCCACGAGCGATCGCGCCCGGAGCGCCGCCCCGCCGATCCCTCCCCGTTGGGTGCTCGATGGGAAGGTGATCACGCGCTCGGCGAAGCGTTGGACCGCCGCGGCGTGGCCGGGCTCGAAGCGCGGGCCGGCGATGGCGAGAAGCGTGATCGCATGCCCCCGCGCCGACAGCCCCTGGATGAGAAAGTACTGGCGAAGGTAGCCGCTGGTCAGGGGGAACGGGAAGACGCTCGAGATGTGAAGGATGCGCATCGATCCCATGCGGTCGGTTTCAGCTATCTGCACAATAGAAGCCGGGCGCCCGGTACCCGCAAGAGCTCAGGGAACGTGCGTTCGACCCGGAGCTGCCCCCTGCTCGTGCGCAAGACGGCGATGCTCGCCAGGGCTGCGGCTGCGATGCTCACGTAAAGCGGTGGATTGATGAGAAGTTGGGCGGCGAAGAGGGCGAGCGCCAGAGCGGCGATGGTCGTATAAACGCCCGCGTACCGGCGGTCGAACGCGCCGATCGCAGTCCATCGGCCGAGACCGACCTGCTTGAGCACATTATGGACGATGAGGGCGGTCAGGGTCCCCACCGCCGCTCCGACCGGGCCGAAGCGCGGGATCAGAAGAAGGTTGAGGACCAGGTTGATGGCGGCGGTGACGATGTTGATGACCACGATAAAGCGCACCTTCCCGTAGACGCGGAGCGCCAGCCCGTTGAAGCCGAGGGCCGAGCAGAAGTAATAGCCGCACGCGAGAAGACCGAGTAGGACCGCGGATTGCTCGTAACGCGCGCCGAAGAGGAGCACCGTGAGCGGACGGGCAAAGGAAGTCGTCATCACGAACACCGGAAAGGTCAGGACCGCCACCCACGCCGCTGTCTGCCAGTAGAGGTCGCGGATGCTATCGCGATCTTCGCGCGCGAAGAGTCGGGCGGCGGCAGGCGTGAAAAGGGTGGCGAAGCTGAAGAGCACGAACTCGTTCAAGCGTGCGGCGGGCTGTACGGCGCGGAGCGCAGCGACGCTCGACGGCCCCTTCATGTGCTCGAGCATCACCGCATCCATCGCATGCATCATGGTGTAAACCAGGTCGGTGGTGAGGAGGGGGAGACTGAAGCCGAACACCTCTCGCCAAGGCGGACTGAAGGTCCGGAGATCGAAGTGCGACCAGAGTCCCTGTCGCCCCAACTCGCGGGCGAGGATGACGGCATATACGCCGACGCCGACGACGCTGGCGATCAGGAAACCACGGGCGAGGAAAAGCACGTCCCCCTTGACCAAGAGGAGTGAGAGGGCCACCGCCAGCTTGAGGCTCGGCGCAAGAACGTACTTGCGAAGGAAGATCGAGCGCGGGTTGGCGAAGACGGCGAAGAGGCTGACCATGAGCTCATCGAACGCCTGCACTGGAGCGAGAAAAATGAGAATGAGCAGGAGCGAGCGCGCCTCCGGATGGGAGAAGCCGGAACTGGCCGGGATCCAGAAGAAGGTGTGCACTCCGCCGACGAGGATTAGGCCGAGCCCCAGCGCCGTGCCGAAGGCGAGGCCTATCGTCCCGAAGAGGCGGGCGTAGTCGCGGCGCTCATGGTAAATCGGCAGAAAGCGGACAAGGGCGCGATCGAGGCCGAGCGCGACGATGCTCTGCGCGATACTGGCGACCGAGATCGCATAGGCGAATGATCCGTAGGTCGTTCGACTGAGGTGGCGGACGATAAGAATCTGGACGGCGAAGTTGACCGCCATCGACAGGAAGCGACCGGAGAGGAGGAGACTCGAGCTGCGGACGATGCGCCGCGATGCGGTAGTAGGTGTCGGGCCCGGGTCGCCGGTTGCGAGGATTTCGGCGGTTTGTGTCATAGATGTAGAGCGTGATGTGAACGAGCCGCGTGGGGGCGGTAACGGCGCTAGTGATCAGCTAGTGCTTGATTAGCTTAGCATTGGCGAGCTCAGCCGGGCAAAGAGTTAGTGACGGGGACGCCATTCACTCTTCTCAATGTGAGATTTCCTGGGGAAGATCACCCACAACAGCAATTGCGAGTGTCAGTGACAATGCATCGAAATGAGTCGCTCACCGCCGTTCACTCACAGTGCCTTGAAACCTCTCGACCAACTCAACAAGACACTTTGCTCGCGCTCATCCTCTCTTGTGAGCAGCCGATAAATCGAGCATCGCGCCGGCGGCGGCAGCTTGGCCGCAGCCGCTCCGGCCGCCGAGCCACAGGTCCAACGACGAGAACGGAGGCTCGACCGGCACCGTGGCTCGACCTCAGCCACCTCCCTGGCTCCCCATCGATCAGGCGCCTGACCTCGCTCGAGAAGCGCTTGATAGCGCTTCTCGCAGCCTCGCCGCCGGAAACGCGCGCGACGCCTTGCGCGCCGCCGGATGGGCGTGGCATTACCAGCGTTACTTGCGCGAAGCCTACGAAGTCGGGGGCCGCGCCGCTTCGGAGGCGGGGGAGAGCGAGTTGGGGCGGGCGCTCCTGGCGATTGTCTCAGACCCGAACAATCCCGGCCCCTGGCTGCAATCGGGTTGGGCGCTCGTCGATGAAGGTTGGAGCGATCTCGCCATTCCTCTTCTCGAAGAGGCCTATCGGATCGAACCGGAGAACCTCGAAGCGCGCGAGTCGCTGGTCATCGCTTACTCCGACGAGGGCCGACATGAGGATGTCGTTGCTCTCGCCTCGCCGATGAATCCGAGCGAGCGCCCGTCGATCGCCTTTCCCCTCGCGTGGTCGGCGTTGATGAACCGCCGGATCGATGTCGCCGAGCGCGCTCTGGCCTGTCTGGGGAAGATCGCCGAGAAGGCCGCCGAAGCTCGCGGCGTCTTTGTCAAGGCCGCAGCAGCGCTCGAACGCTATCGCGCCTTTCCGCCGGAGAACGACATCCGTCACTGGCATTACATTCAATATGGCGGGATCACTCTCGATCTCTGCGATGATCTCGATCTCGCCGGCGGTCGCTACAACCTGGTGAGCCTCACTTACGAGCAGGTCGGGAGTGTTCTGCAAGCGTTGGTCGGAGTGTGCCGGGAGCTGGCAGTGCCGCTCGGGCCGTGGAGTTTCATGAACCGCGATGGCGAAGTGATCGCTCGTGCACTGGCGGCGATCACCGGTAAACCCGCTGTCAAGGGCATGCCCGCCGATGGATGGCTCGTGGTCGGTGATCCCCGCGACATCGGTCCCCAAGGAGAAGCACTGGACCTCAACTCGCCGACGGTGCGGACCTTCGCATTCTCCTTTCCCTGGATGATCTGGGGACCGAAAGTCGTCGATGTCACCGGAATGTGGGTCGAGCTGGCGGTGCTGCCGTGGAACGGCGGATGGCGGCATCCAGGCGATGGCAAGACCGAATCCGGTGGAATCGGCTCCGTCGCCTCGGCCATCGTGCCCGGTGTTCCCGGGACCGCCATGATCGCCGGCGTGCGCGAGATCCCGGTCGACCGGCGTCCGATGGATGCGATCGTCGCCGACGTCGTCGCCGCCGCTCGGAACGCTGCACCACCGCCGGCCGAGCTCATGGAATTCGTGCGCACCCGTCGTGATTGCCTCACGCTCACCAACCGTCAGACCTTGCGGGGTTTGCCCTATGTGCCCGATGCTCCGCTGCCTTTCGCTTCGCTGAGCGGCGTCCTCGGATAAGACGATCCCACCGGGGACTTGCGCCGCACGGTCGCGGCGGCGATGATGCGCGGATCTCGATGTCGGACCTGATCCGCGTTCTCCTCGTCATCCTCGCCGCCCTCGGGCTGGCCATCTCCACCTATTTCACCGGAGTGAGCTACCGCTGGATTCCGCCGGATGTGCGCTGGATCCCGCGCGTCTGCCGCCTCGGCGAAGACACCTGTCGCAAGGTGGTCGACACTCCCCGGGCCCGCGTCTTCGGCGTGCCGAACTCGCTCCTCGGGATGCTCTATTACCTGGCGTTGATGGTGCTGGCGGCGATCGGGACGGGAAGCCTGCCGGCGTGGATTCCGGCGGCTTACCGGGCAGTGGCGTGGGGAACGGTGGTGCTCGGGCTGTTCCTCACCTATAGCCTGCTCTTCATCACCCGGGTGCCGTGCGTCCTCTGTTTCACCTCGCACGTGCTCAATGCGGTGATCGCGATCATCCTCACCTGGGGGGTGAGATGAGGGAAGTGGTCGATTCCTCGGGC